>WTGD01000381.1 GCA_011523725.1 Nitrospinota bacterium | reverse complement strand
CCTATCAGGTTCGCCTGAAGGATGCGCACGGATTTTCGAACCTTGCGCCCCAGCGCTACCAGATCGACATCATCCCCGACGCCTATCCCGACGTGATGGTGACGCATCCGGGCAAGGACCTCACGGTCGAGGCCGACGAGCGGGTGACCGTCAAGTACCGGGCGTCCGATGATTTCGGGGTCAGGAACGTGTATCTCGAAGCCAGGCTCGGGGGCGGCCGCCCGAGGAGAATCAAGGTGTGGGGCGGTGAGAAGCCCCAGAAGGACGTGCTCGGCCGCTACGAGTTCGACCTCAGTTCCATGGGAATCAAGCCGGGGGGCGTCCTCTCCTACCGCTTCATCGCGCCTGACGTGGATACGGTGAGCGGCCCGAAAGTCGGGACGAGCAAAGTCTACCGGATCAGCATCCGCGACAGGGAAGCCGTGATGGCCGGGCTGGAGAGGAACCTGGGCGAAATTTCAAACGAGCTCCTCGACCTGCTGGGTGACTACCTGGAGAAGGACTTTCCGCCGGAAGAGGAGGCGAAAGAGGCGAAAGAAACCGGGAAGCCGGCGAGGAAGAGCGGCGCCATCGAGGCGAGGGCCACAAAAATCCTGGAGCGTATCAAGCGCACCAGAGCGATGCTCAGGCCCAAGAATCCGCGCGAGACGCTCTCCGACATGGATTTGTCCACCCTGGAGCGGCAACTCAGGGACGCGATTTCGCAATACCTCGAACCCCTCTCGCGATTGTCGAAATTGGGGAAGAACGCGAAGGAGGAAAGGGAAAGGCTGAACCGCGAGATAGCCGCCCGGCAGGAGGAGGCGACGGAGACGCTGGAGCGCCTCGCCACGATGGGGGAGGAGATCCAGCGCAACGTCCGGGTGGACAGGGCGGGCCGCACGACGGAATCGATGATCCAGAGACAGAGGTCCATCGAGCAGGCCCTGGAGAAAATGCGCAGCATGGGCGCGGACGAAGAAGCGCTCCGGCGGGTGGAGAAGGAGTTGAGAAAGCTCAGGGAGCAGCTGGGCAAGCTGATGCAGCAGATGGCTTCGCTGGCCCAGCGCATGCCCAGGGAGTTCATGAACCAGCGCAGCATGCGCGAGATGCCCATGCAGGACATGATGCGCTCCTTCGAGCGAATCCGCGAGATGATGCGGCAGAACAATTTCCAGGGCGCGCTGGAGCAGCTCAGGCGCCTGATGAGCCAGTTGCAGAGAATGCGCATGGCGCTTCGCGGGATGCAGCGCCAGCAGATGATGAGCCAGCGCGGCGGTCGGCCCATCCAGCGTCAGCAAAGCGAGCTGGCCAAAATCGTGGAGGAGCAGCAGTCCATCCTCGGCGAGACGGTGGGCGTGCTGGAGAACGTGGTGGACCGCCTGGAGAAGAAATGGCCCGAAGACGTCGCCGCCGTGTCGCGAAACACGCGTGCGTATTGGAAGCAAACAACCGAGTCGGCCGCAAAGCCGCTCCCGCCTGATTGTTTCCCGAAGGCCGAACCGGCGAAGCAAACCGAGCCTGAGAAGAAAGCCGAACCCGCGGCGCCTGAGATTTCGATGCTGGGCCGGCCCGAAGCGGAGAAGAAACTCTCCCCTCGGGCGCGCGCCGAGAAGATTCAGCGCGAGAAGATACGGGCGCTCTCTGAATTCGACACGATGCTCAAGAGAGGGGAGTGGGGAATCGTCTTCCAGAGGCTGCCGGAGTGGGCGGCGACGCTCGCGGAATCGCCCTGCGTCGCTCCCGCGCAGGTAGCGGAGAAAGCAGAGAACGCCGGGGCGGCGGGCGCGCAGGAAGCGGCGAAGGGTCTGAGAGACTCAGGCGCTGCGTCCTCGGAAGAGGGAGTGCTTAAGACCGCGGAAGACGGCGAAGCCGCGCCCTGGAAAGGGTTGGTCAGGAATCTCGAGGGGCTTCTGGATAAATCCGAAAAAGACGCGGGCGGCACGGAAATCGCCAAGCTGGCCGGTCTGCGCCAAAGGCAGGATGCCCTGCAAAAGCGCCTGGGGATTTTCGAGCGGCACTTGCGCCGCATGATGCAGGTGTATCCCTTCATCAACCCGAGCATCCTGCGCAGAATCACCGAGGCGGGAGAGGCGATGGAGCAGGCCACGGCTGCCCTGGCGAAGCGCAGCTCCTCCCGCGCGGTGCCTCCCGAGGAGGAGGCGATACGCAAGCTCGCCCAGGGGCAGAACTCCATGCAGCAGGCCATGCAGCAGATGGCCCAGCGGGGCAGCGTGGGAATGGGCACGCCCCGGGGGTTCATCGCCCTGGGGCCCGGCATGGGCGGTCAAAGGCCCTGGTGGTCGAGGAATCCGAA
>WTGD01000258.1 GCA_011523725.1 Nitrospinota bacterium | reverse complement strand
CCATCGATCTGGGCGATACGCGGTTCATGGCCGTGGAGCCCGTGATCAGGGACTTGCGGAGTTCTCTTTGGGGGTTCGAGACGAAAGGACGCGTGCTGTTCCCCGGAGACGGCTTCGCCTACAGCCACTACCATACGGACGGCCACTGCGGGATGTTCGCCGAAGAGGCCACATCGCTCGATCTGGTCGACGTGCTGGGCGTATTCGCGGAGCGCGCCCTGTTCTGGACCACCTTCACCGACATGAACATCTACGCCGACAAGCTCGAAGAACTGATGGACGAGTTGAACGTCCGCGTCGTCGCGCCGACGCACGGCCTGCCCATTCGGGATATCGAGCGCACGATGCCCAAGGTGAGAGAAGGCCTCATCCGTGGCGATTGAAGCGCGAAATCCGTCGTTTCTCCGGCAAATCAAACCGGCCTAGACGTCCTCCACCAGCTCCCACAGCGTCCCCATCGTGCTCTTGGGCTTGATGAAGGCGATGAGGTGCCCGCCGAAGCCGGGCCGCGATTTCTCGTCGATGAGTTCGAAGCCCTGCGCCTTCATCTCGGCCAGCACGCCGTCGATGTTCTTCACGTCGAAGGCCACGTGGTGGAGGCCCTCACCGCGCTCTTCGATGAACCTGGCGAGAGGCGAGTCTTCCCGGATGGGCGAGATGGGTTCGATGAGGTCTCCCCCTAAGTCCAGCATGGCGAGATCGGTCGCGCCGTCGGCGGAAGTCTCCCGCGCCAGCAGCTTCGCGCCCATGCTCTCATACAATGCGATGGCGGCGTCCATGTCCTTCACCGCGACGCCGATGTGATGAAATTTGTTGAACATATCCGTATTCCTCCCGGCCGAACGCTGCGGCGGAAAGCGCTCCCCGCGCCGCGCCGGCCATTCATGGATTGAGTGACCACCTGTTTAGCAGGCCTGGCGCGATTCCTCAATCAAACCCGCCCGGGAAACTATACTTGGCGAAGTGATTATCGTATCCTGCGCGCATCGATGCCATTATGAGAGCACATATTCACCTATGAGGAGAACATCCATGCAAGAAGGCCCCGTCGACGGACACTCCACCTCCACGGTGCCGGGCGAGCGCGTCATCGACAAGCCCGAACACCCCCCCGGGGGACTCTACACCGACAACACCGTCCACACCGAGATGCACGAAGGCTCCCTGCAGCTCAAGCGCGGCACGGCGGGCGATTTCGAGATATTCTGCGACGAGGGCGCCCACATCGGCGGCTCGGCCCGATACCCCACGCCGATGGCCTATCTCGCGATGGCGACGGGGTTCTGACTGCTCACCCAGGTGTCGCGGTACGCGCACATGATGAAGATGGAGATCAAGGGAGCGAGCGTCTCGGTGCGGTTCCGAAAGCTGCTGGGCGGCTCGGTGCTCAAGGGCACCGTGTTCAACAAGTGGGAGGCCGTGGACACGCACCTGAAAGTCGAATCGGACGAACCCGCCGACAGGCTCGCCCACCTCATCAGGAACGCCAAGAACGGCTGCTTCGCCGAGGCCCTGATCACCGAGCCGGTGCCGCTCCACTCCACCGTGGAGGTGAACGGCGAGCCCTTCAGAATCGAGGGCGTGACGGCGGACTAACGCCCATATATGGAGTTTTTTCATGGAATACTTCAACGCATCGGACGACATCGCCTTCGGCTCGCAGCCCGAGCCCGCGGATTTGAAAGCCCTCGCCGCAAGAGGGGTCAAGACCATCATCAACACGCGCTTTCCCGAGGAAGACCAGGGCGACCTCCCGCCCGAGCGCGCCAGGGCCGAGGCCGAGGCGCTGGGCATGCGCTACGTGAACGTCCCCGTCTCGCCGGTCGAGTTCACCCCCGCCTCGCTGGCCGAGGTGAGCCGCGCACTCGACGAAGCCAGGGCGCACGGCCCGACGTTCGTCCACTGAAAGGCGACGGGGCGGGCCGGGATTTGCTCGCTGAACCATCTGGCGGATGAGAACGACTGGACGGCGCGGGAGATGGAGGGGGCCGCCGACGCCACCGGCTTCGACTGGCGCGAAGCGCCGCTCGCGCCCAAGTACCGCGAGTTCTTCGCGCGGAGGCCCGGGGGGTCGTAGGCCCGCAAGCCGCGGCCCGATGCGCGTCGCGCGCAAATGCGGGCAGTTGCGGGGAAATGCCGAAGCGGCGAAAAACTTTTTTATCGCGACATCTGAGTCCGGCAGGCTCATATTTATGATGTAACCAACGATATTACAACCATTTACGGGAGAAATCCTTTTCATCAATTTATCGAAAAACCCCGTGAATTTATCGAAATTTATCGAATTTTTCGGAAATT
>WTGD01000287.1 GCA_011523725.1 Nitrospinota bacterium | reverse complement strand
CATCCCCGCCTCCGATGAGGACGATATGCTCACCGGCCAGCACGTTCGTCACAAAAGGGTTTCCGGCGGCTCTGCGTTCGTCGAACTCCGCCGACGTATAAAGCGTGGGGCTGATCCGGCGCGCGAGGCCGGTCTCCACCGGCGAGAGTGCGGCGTAGAGCTCTTCCAGCATCACGCCGTCGGCGACGACGAGCAGGTCGACGTCGCTGCCCGCCGTATCGGTCCCCTCGACGACCGACCCGTACACCAGGGCGAGCCTGATGCGAGCGGCGAGCGGCTCCAGCGCCCGCCGGATCGGCTCCGCCAGGGCGAGCGTTTTACGCACGATGCCGCTCACCTCCTCGAACACCGGACAATCCGGGTTGGCCTGGTAATGCTTCTGCCTGCCGAGGGGGGTGACGCTCACCAGACCGCTGGATGCGAAACGCTTCAGTTCACGCTGCACGGCGCCGGAGCCGGACCCCGTCAACCGAATCAATTCGCTCGCGAAAAAACTCCGTCCGGGCTGTCCGTAAAGCAGCGTCAGGAGCCGCTGCTGGGTGGTGGTGAAAAGCGCATCCGCAAGGCCGGTAGATGTGGCGTCCGACTCGGGCGCCTTGCGGCGAGTCATGCGTGAGAGGTGTGGCGAAGCTATATTGCCCATAATGGGAATTATAATACCCTATATGGGTAATATGCAAGCAAAGATTCAAAGCACGGCGGAGTATGAGTGAAAATCTTGTAAAAGAAACAATCCTCGGGATTCCGCATTCCAGGGCGCATCGCCCCTCAAGCCGCCTCGATGTCGGTATGGGTGAAGTCCTCTCCCTTGAACAGCAGCGGCTCGTCCATCAGGTCGGCGAGCGCATAGGCGAAGCAATCGCCGAAGTTCAGCGATGCCGGATGATTCCCCCTGCCGAAGCGCCGCCAGGCGCGCCGGGCCGCTTCCAGATGCTCCAGACCAACGGGCACCAGTTCGATTTCGGCGTCCCTCAGGAACAAATCGAGTTCGTGCCCCGCCGCCTCGCCGCCGCGACCTTCCAGGACGATGGAAGTTTCCAGCACGTTGGCGACCGACATGCGGGGGCGCGCGGCCGAGGCGATTGCCTTCTCGTAGCGTTCCGCGTCCTCCTCACGGTAGAGAACGGCGAGGAGCGCCGAACTGTCGACGATCACCCGGGCAATCCCCGTTCGTCATACAGCGCCTCCCCATGCTCGGCGGCGGACGGCCCCGGCCCCAGGAGTTTCGCACAGCGCTCCGCGATAGCGCGCAGTTTCTGAGCGCGAACGTCTGCGTCGCGTAGCCTTTTCTCGCGTTCGATACGCTCACGCAGAGCCACCGTTATCGCGCCGGTCTTCGTCTCGCCGGTCAGGCGGGCCAATTCTCCGGCAAGCCGACAGGTTTCCTCATTCTTGATGTTAAGACCCATCGCCGACTCCCAGGGTAGAAAGCAATTTACATTTTCTACCCTATATCAAATCGGCGGCATACGCAACGACACGGCGGCGGCGAGGAAATTGCGCAAGACCGGAGACCTGCGCGTGGCGATCCACCCCTCCCCCCTTGCCGGGCCGTCCGCCCCCTGCTAGCATCCGGGAAATCCACTCATTACTTTTTCACGCTTCAGGAGGACGTGCGCGATGGCGGAATTCACCGTAGCCAAGTTCAAGGACGTGTCCGAGGGTCTGCAGGAGGGTCAGTTCGCCATCGGGGAGCGGGCGAAGGCGAGCGGTCTGGCGGACCTGGACCCCATCTACAAGCAATTGCTGGACATGAATATCACCGTCACGCTGGGCCTCATCGGCCCCGACGGGCGGGTGAACATGACGCCCATGTGGTTCGACTACGAGGGCGACACCATTCTGGTGAACACCGCCTCGCACCGGCCCAAGTGCGGGTGGATACGGAACAACCCGCAGCTCACGATCCTCCTCGTGAACCCCGAAAACCCCTACCACTGGATGAGCATCAAGTGCACGGTGGTGAACGAGATACACGAGGACGACCCGGGCGGCGAGCGGGCGACCGAACAGCTCGACCGCATCTGGACGAAATACACCGGCGCGGACCCGCCCTACGCGCTCAGGGACCCCGCAATTGACGAGAAGCGCGTGCTCTTCGAGTGCCGCGTGGACCGGGTGGCCACGTTCGGAAAACCGGCGTAAGGGCCTGGTTTACAGGGGCTGCAAACGGGGTTGTTGAAAAAGCCTGTTCGCGTGATTCAGCGTATGTAATCGCATGTAATCGACAGACGAGATAGAAGATTTACTCCCCCCTTGAGGGGGAGTCGAAGAGGCCGAGCGGTTTGTGCGAAGGCCGAT
>WTGD01000459.1 GCA_011523725.1 Nitrospinota bacterium | reverse complement strand
TCGGTGGGGGGTGAAATGCGCTTTCTCGCCACTCCGGCTTATACCCCCCACCGGTTCGCTTGCGGGCTTCGCCCTTACCTCACCGACTCCCCCTCAAGGGGGGAGTGAAACCCGGTGCGGCTTCGGTGAGCTTTTCCAACAACCCCGCATCGGATCCTCAGCGGCGTCTGCCCCGCCCGGGCGCCGCCTTTCCCCTCTTCCTGCGCCGGGGGCTTGAGAGTTTCTTTCTCTCGGAGCGCCGGCGGTCGGTGAGACTCGCGCGGCGCGACTGCGCCGCCTCGCCGATCACTTCCCTCGTCCCGCCCGCCATGAGCTGGAACGTGACGCGCCGCGAAGCCAGGTCCACGCCCTCCACCCGCACGGTGACGGGGTCGCCCAGGCGGAACCGCCGGCCCGTCCTTCGGCCATACACCGCGTGCTCCTCGGGAATGAAGGCGTAATAGTCATCCGTCATGAATTCGAGGGGGACCATCCCTTCCACGTACATATCTTCAAGCTCCACGAAAATCCCGAAATTCGCGACGCCCGAGACGTGTCCGCGAAAGCGCTCGCCCACTTTATCGCGCATGAAGAGCGCCTTCATGAAATCCACCATCTCGCGCGAGGCGGCCTCCGCCGTCCGGTCTCTTTCTGAAATATCCTGGCAAAGGGCGGCGAGCGGCTTCGCCTGCGGTTTTCCGCCGTCGCCCCGCATGAGCCGCGCGAGCCTCCTGTGAACGCAGAGGTCCGCATAGCGGCGGATGGGCGAGGTGAAATGCGTGTAGCGCTCGAAACCGAGGCCGAAGTGAAGGGCGGGCGCCGCCTCGTAGCGCGCGAGCTTCATGCTCCTGAGCGCGGCGAGGTTCACGTAGCGCTCCACGTCCGAACCGCGCACGGTCTCGAATACCTCCTGAAACCCGCCCGGACGCTTGAGCGCTTCCAGGCGTGGCGCCTTCAGGCCCAGTCTGGAGAGAACCGCCCGCAAGCCTTCGAGATTCTCCTCCGCCGGCGCCTCGTGGACGCGGAAGACCGAAGCGCCGCCCGCCTCGGCGAGGTATTCCGCCACCGCCCGGTTCGCCGCCAGCATGCACTCCTCGATGAGCCGGTGGGCGGATGTCCTCGGCGCGCGCTCGATTCCCCTCGGCATTCCCTCCGCATCGAGCAGCACCTGCGCTTCGGGCAGGTCGAAATCGAGGCTGCCCTGACGCATACGCTCGGCATGGAGCTTCTCCGCAAGGGCTGCGAGTTCCCGGAGCGGCGCTTCGAGCGCGCGGGCGCTTTCCGCCTCGTCTTCCTGGGGAATCTCCCCGCCTTCCAGAACGGCGGCCGCGCCGCGGTAGGTCAGGGAAGCGCGCGAGCGGATGCGCGCAAACGTGAGTCGCATACCCGTCTGCTTCGCGTAGCGGTCGAAATCGATGAAGACGCTTAAAACCCGCCGGACGGCCCCCTCGCGCAGGGAACACACCTCGCCCGTCAGGCGGGGCGGCAGCATGGGCACCGCCCTGTCCGGGAGATATACGCTCGTCCCCCGGTCGCGGGCTTCCTTGTCGACCGCGCCGTCCCCTTTCACGTAATGGCCCACGTCGGCGATGTGCACGCCGAGGCGGCATCCGCCGGACTTCCCCTTTTCTATCGAGACCGCGTCGTCTCGGTCGCGCGCGTCGAACGGATCGACCGTGAACGCGCAAAGATCCCGCAAATCCTCTACACCCTCCGGGAAGGGAGTATCCTCCCCGGGCGGGGAGAGCCTCTTTTCTTCCTTCAGAACTTTTTGGGGAAATTCCTCGCGTATCCCGTGCTTGGCGAGCACCATCCGCCCCTCGGCGGCGGGGTCTTCGGGATAGCCGAACGACCTCAGAATGCACCCTTTGGCGGGCTCCTTCTGCGTGGGGTAGCGGGTGATCTCCACCTCCACCCACTCGCCGCGCCTGGCCTCCCGGCTCTCCTTCGCGTCCAGCACCACGAGATGCGGGATGCGCTCTCCCTGGGGCTCCACCCACGCGCTCCGGCCCTCCACGCAGAGCCTGCCCACGAGCGTTTCGTGCGCGCGCTCCACCACGTCGAGCACGCTCCCCTCACGCCTTCCGTCGGGATGGACCTTCTCCACCCGGACGGAGACCGTATCGCCGTCCATCGCGCCACGCGTCCGGGTTTTCTTGATCATGATGTCGGTGGCTTTTCCATCGGCCTGATTCGGCGCGACGAAGCCGTAGCCCTGCGCGTGCCCCCGGAAGACACCCTGATGGATGGAGAGAGAACCCGGCGTCGAGTAGCGCCCGCGAACGCGGACGAGCGCGCCCGCTTCCGCCATGGCGCGCAGGCGCTTCCTGAGCGCAGGC
>WTGD01000074.1 GCA_011523725.1 Nitrospinota bacterium | reverse complement strand
ACAAACCGCTCGGCCTCTTCGACTCCCCCTCAAGGGGGGAGTGAAATTCGGTGCGTTCCCTCTGTAGGACTTGTTCAACAACTTCGGCAGGCCTTTTGTGCTGACTTGTCTTTGGACTATATTTGGTTCGATAAGGAGTGAGTCGATGAGGTTATCCAGCCGAATCAAGCCAATCAGTTATCTCAAGGCCCACGCCTCGGAGATCGTGCGCACGATTCGCGACGATCGGGAACCCCTAATCGTCACCCAGAACGGCGAAGCCAAGGCGGTCGTGCAGGATATCGACACCTACGAGCAGACGCAGGAAACCATGGCGCTGCTCAAGATACTCGCGCTTGGTAATCGTCAGATCGAAGCGGGCCGGGTGCGGCACGCCGCCGATCACGTCGCGCGGCTGCGGGAGCGGCGACAGACTCCCTGATGCCTTTCCCGGTTCATTTGACCGATGCCGCGGCGCGCGGGACGAACTGTCCGTAGCCGGGGTCCTGCACGAGTTCCCCGTCTCTCAAGAGCGGCTTTCCGCGCAGGAGACTGTGCTCCAGTTTGCCGGTGAGCTCCCACCCCTCGAAGAGCGTGTAGTCGGAATTCGTGTGCTGCCCCGCCGCCGTCACGGTTGAGCGGCCTTCCGGGTCGATCACGACGAGGTCGGCGTCCGAGCCGACGAGAAGCGCGCCTTTCTGCGGGTAGCAGCCCAGGGTGCGCGCCGGATTCTCGCTCGTGAGCTGCACGAGGCGCTCTGCCGAAATCCTCCCCTGGGCGACACCCTCGCTGTAGAGAACCGGCAGGAGGGTCTCGATGCCGGGCGCCCCGAAGGGCGACTCGGTGAAGGGCGGGTCGTTCTTCTGCGCCACGGTGTAGGGGGCGTGGTCGCTCCCGATGAGGCTGATCCATCCCTCCTGGATCGCTTTCCACAGGGCGGAAATGTCGGACTCCTCGCGCAGGGGAGGCGCCACCTTGGCGGGGGCGCCCATCTCGCGTATGGCATCGCCGGTCAAGGTCAGGTACTGCGGGCAGGTTTCCACGACGATGTCCTTGCCGGCCGCCAGCCCGCGCTGCGCCTCATCGAGGGCCAGCTCCGATGTCAAGTGAACGATGTAGAGCGGGCATCCCGCCAGATCGGCCAGGTGGATAGAGCGCGCAACATTTTCGGCCTCAAGCTCGGGCGGACGTGAGTATTCCTGGAAATCCGCGCCGTCCATTCCGGCGTCAAAAGCCTTGTTCTCCAGGTAGTCGATGACGGGACCGTTTTCGGCGTGAACGAGCACGGTGCCCCCGTGCCGCCCCGCGATATCGAGCGCCGCGTAGAAGTATTCGTCCGGGATGCAGCGGCCGCGGCCCCGCTTCTTGTAGCCCATCATGACCTTGAAGGTCGTGACGCCACTATCGATGGCCTTGGGAATTTCGGCGAGATATTCGAAGTCCTCGAATATCCAGGCGTGCAGCGAGAAGTCGACGACGCTCCCCGCCTCGCCCTCCTCGCGGATGCGCCCGAGCGTGGTGAGCATGGTCTCGTTCTCCTCGCCCGTGGCGAAAACGACCATGGTGGTGACGCCCCCGTGCGCGGCGCTGCGGGCCACGTCGGCCAGGGAATCGATATGGTTCGAATACGCCCGGCAATGGACGTGGGGGTCGATGACGCCCGGCAGAACGAGCTTGCCCGATACGTCGAGCGTCTCCTGGGCGGCCGGCATGCTCTCGGGCGCGCCCACGCAGGCGACCCTCCCGTCCCGGACGCCGATAGCGGCATCCTGGCGGCCATGGCCGGATACGACCGTGCCGCCCGCAACGAGCAGGTCGAGCGGTTTCTGGTGGGAACTGTCAGTCATGAAAACCTCCCCGGCAGGCAGTCGCCTGCGCTGAAACGAGCGGGCGTGAAGCGACCGCTCCTCATTTTGTGAAATGACCCGCCATTGAGGCGGCGATCGAATTTTGACGCTTCCGTTGATTTTGAGGGAGCATATCATAAAACCCGCGCGGGTCGCCCGTTGATGGGCTTGTTGAAAAAGTCCGTTTCGTTTTTGGGCGGCATGGAGGTTCACGCGGCGCGGGCGGGCGCGATGGTTTTGTAGCGGACAGGCCCCTAAGCCTGTCCGAGGTCTCCGTGCCTGTCCGATGTCCCTGAATAGCGCGGTAGGGGTTCGATCTGTAGGGGCGGTTCGCGAACCGCCCCTACTACGAGACGATGCAGTTTTGTTCGTCATTCCGGCGAAGGGACGCATGTGTGAGGCTGTTGGAAAAGTTCACAAAAGGAGCGTACTGAATTTCACTCCCCCCTTGAGGGTCTGGCTTCCCGAGGGGAAAGCCAGACGAAGAGGCCGAGC
>WTGD01000213.1 GCA_011523725.1 Nitrospinota bacterium | reverse complement strand
CAGGATGCGCCGCCTTCTTCAATTCAGCCCATACACAACTTCTGAACGTAACTCCTTTTTATACCCCCCTGACAAGGGGGGGTAGGGGGGGTTGGTTCTGTGGGGTCCTCCCCGTCAAGGAGGACTTTTTCAACAACCACCCCTGGGGCGGCGACACGCCTCATCGACCGAAAGGCTTAAGCATCCACGGTATACCCCAATATGATTGACAGAACATAGCGTCTCAAGTAGTCCTATGGAATCGGATGAAACAAGGCTTTCCACCTCGCTTTCGGAGGATGCGCCCGAACGCCATGATGCCGGACTTAAGCCCCGAAGAATCAGAGATGGTGCGCCGCGCGCGCGCGATTGCGCGCGAGGACATCCTCCCCGTCGCCGCGGCGCGGGACAGGAACTACGCGCCGGGCGAGGCCTATCCCTGGCACATCGCCGACAAGCTGGACGCCGCGGGTCTCAGAACGCTCACCGTGCCCGGGAAATTCGGCGGCTTCGGCGCGCGCCATCTGGTGCAGGCCATGGTGGCCGAAGAGATCGCCTACGGCGACCTGGGCGTCGCCGTCTCGATGGATCAAACGTATAAATTCACCCAACTGCTCACGAACGAGACCACGCAGGCGCAGCGCGACCTGTACCTCGAAGACTTCATGAACGACCCGAGGGCATTGCTCGCCCTGGCGACCACGGAACCCCAGAGCGGAACCGACACTTTCTTGATGTACGACGCGCCGGGCGCAGGCCCGCGCATGACGGCGAAGCGAGAGGGCGACTTCTACATCCTGAACGGCACCAAGCACTACATCAGCAACGGAGGACTTGCGAAGTATTACTTCATCTTCGCGAGGACGGCGCCCGAGAAGAAGATGAGCGAGGGACTCACCTGCTTCCTCGTGCCGCGCGACACGGAAGGCTTCGAGATCGGAGAGGCGCACTCGAAGCTCGGCAGGCGGCTTCTGCAAAACGGCGAACTCGTGCTCAGGAACTGCTGCGTGCCCGCGCACAACCTCTTCGGCGAGTGGAACGGGGGGCTGTCGATACTCAAGCGCATGGTGAGCGGCGCGCTCATCCCGGTGATGGGCCCCTCGCGCCTCGCCTACGACCTCGCGCGGAGCGCGGCGCAGGAGAACGGCGCGGCGGATGAGCAGTGGGCGCAGATGGCGCTCACGGAAATGTATATGCTGATTGAAGCGGCGCGAACCTACCTGTATTCTGCGGCCTGGCATGCGGAAAAGCCGACGGACGATTCGAAACGCCGCCTGATGTCCAAGGTGTTCGCCTCCGAAGCCGGCATCAGGGTATGCCGCACCGCGATGGAGATATGGGGAAGGACGGGGGCGACATATCACGACGACAGGCCGACGCCCGAGAAATGCTGGCGCGACGTGCTGAGCTATCTCCACGGCTTCGGTACGAACGAGGCCGTCAAGCTCAAGGCCGCGCCGCTTCTCGCCCCCGCCGGCGTGGATGAATGGTAAACTGAAAATACGAGGTTTTTCGTCACATCACCGATAAGGAGACAGCAATGCCCGCATACAAGAAATCGGACGCACGCGCCCACTGCAAGGAGAACATGCAGGGAATCTGGGCCGCCATCCCCTACCCCTTCGATGAGAACGACAACATCGACGAGGCGGGCCTGCGCGCCGACATCCGCCACTACATCGACGACCTCGACATCAAGGGATTCTTCGTCGGCGGGTTGATCGGCGAATTCTGGTGCCTCACCAAGGAGGAACGCCTGCGCGGCCAGGCCATCGCCTGCGACGAGGCGGGGGACGTGCCCGTCATCGCGCACACCGGCCATACCTCGGCCAAAGAGGCGATTGAACTCACCAACGCGGCGATAGAGGCGGGCGCGACCTACGCGATCCTGGCGAACCCCTACCTCGGCGCGCAGGGCATCCCCGAGCGCGTCCGCGCGTACTTCCGGGAGTTCTGCGGCAACGTGGACATCGGCGTGTCGCTCTTCAACACGGCGGCGACGGGCTATTCCCTCTCGCCGACGCTGGTGCGGCAAATCGTCGACGACAACGAGAACATCTGCTGCATCAAGAACGCGCAGCCCAAACCCCACTGCGACGGGGTGCGCGAAGCCGTCGGCGAGGACATCGTCGTGAGCGACCCGATGGAGACCCAGTGGTTCTTCAGCCGGGCCTATCACAAACAGCAGACTTTCATGAGCGGCCCGGATCCCTTCCTCATGCAGCGCACCGGCAACCTGGGCATGCAGCGATACACCGACCTGATCGACGAGGGGAACCTCGAGGAGGCCTGGACCGCGCGCGAGTCCATGAACCCGATGCGCCGCGTGGCCGACAAGTGGTTGTGGGAGCCCTGGACCCGGGGGGCGTTCCCCATCGCCGCGCTCAAGAACTGGATGGACCTGATGGGCATGCACGGCGGCCCCACGCGCGCGCCGATGATCCCCCTGAGCGCGGACGAGAAAGCGGAGCTGACCTCGGATCTCAAGAGCGTGGGCCTCATCGACTAGCCGGGGCCGTTTCCCGCGTTCAAGAGGATTCGGCGCATGGATTTCGCTCCTGCAGAGGCCATTCTCGCGCTTCAGGGCCTGGCGCGTGATTTCGCGCGTCAGGAGATCGCTCAGCACTCGGATGCGCTCGACGAGGAAAAAAGCCCGGAAAACCGCTTTCCAGGAGAAATTCTGGAAAAAGGAGACGCCCTGGGCCTGCGCACCCTCCCCGTCCCGGAGAGCCTCGGCGGCGGGGGCGCCGATCTGCTCAGCCTTTGTTTCGTGGCGGAAGAGATCGGCTGGGGAGATCTGGGAGTCGGCGTCATCTACGCGCAGGACTGGGCGCTCGCAAACGCCGTATCCCGCCTGTGGGACGAGGCGGCCTACGCGGCTTTCGCGGAAAATTTCACGCAGGATCACCCGCTCCATCTGGCCCACGTGAAAATCGGCGAAACGCCCGCGCCCGAGGATAAGAGTCCTTATCCATCAGATGCGCGCCAGGGCGCATCCATCGGGAAAGACGGCGACGGCCTGCGCCTGAGCGGCGGCGCCCGGCACGTGCTGAACGGCGCGGCCGCCGGTCTGTATCTGCTGGAATCAAGTCCCGCGGATGAAGGCGGCCGACAGGTCTTTCTCCTGGAAAATCGGGATGGCTCAGGGGTCGAGGTCGACCGCTATCACGACCCGATGGGGATGCGCTCCTGCCCGGACGTGGATCTCCGCTTCGAGGACGCGCAGCCCGGCCATCCGCACGATTGCGCGGAAGAAGGTTGGCGGAATGCCACGCATGCGATTCGCATCCTGCCTGCGGCGGCGGCGGTCGGATGCGCGAGGAAATCCCACGAGCACGCGCATGAGCACGCCCGCGAGCGCGTGCAGGGAGGAAAACCCATCATCGAGCACCAGACGGTGGGCTTCATGCTTTGCGATAACCTGATGGAGCTCGACGCCGCCAGAAGAAGCCTCCAGGCGGCGGCCTGGGCGGCGGGGCAGGGTGAGGACGCGGAACCCTGGCGGAGCTTTCTCGCAAAGGCCTTCGCGGCGGAATCGTGCGAGCGCGTCGCGCGCCGCGCGATGGAGGTCTGGGGAGGCGCAGGCTACATGACAGAAGCGCCCATGGAACGGCTGGTGCGCGACGTCGTGGCCTTCTCCCACGCCTTCGGCATGGGCCACGCCGCGCGCTCCGCCGCGATGAACCTGCTATAAGATAAACCGTGAATGACGCGATGATGCCAAACCATGGAGGGTGTGGAATTGAGTGAGAGAATCGCCTACGTCAAGGGCCGGTTCGTGCCGGAATCCGAAGCGACCGTGTCCATCCTGGATCGCGGCTTCCTCTACGGCGATGGCGTTTACGACGCATCGCGCACCTTTAACGGCCAGCCCTGGCACCTGCGGGCGCACATCGACAGGCTCTATCTGTCTTGCCGCTACGCGCGGCTCGACCCCGGCATGAACGCGGACGAGATGGAAGCCCTCACCATGGACCTCATCGAGCGAAACCGCGGCGTATACGCCGAGGGGGAGGAATTCCGCATCAACCACTGGGTGACGCGGGGGGGCGGCGTCAGTTCCGCCGCCACCCCACACGCACGGGGCGCACACGCTGGTCATCTTCACCCTGCCGATGGACTACGCGCGCTACGCCCATGGCTACAGGGAGGGCGTGCCCTCGGTCGTCACCGGCGTGCGCCGCATTCCGCCCGAGTGCCTCGAGCCGCGCGCCAAGGTGGGCAACAAGATGAACCACGTGCAGGCCGACTTCCAGGCCGCCGAGGCGGGCGCGTGGCCCATCATGCTCGACATCCACGGCTTCGTGGCCGAGGGGTCGGGCTACAACTGCTTCTTCGTGAGAGACGGCGAAATCCTGACGCCTACGGATCACAACTGCCTGGTCGGCGTCACGCGCACCCACGTCATCGACATGGCGAAGGAACTCGGCATCCCGGTCCGCGAGACGAACCTCACGCGCTACGACCTGCTCATCTCGGACGAGGCCTTCCACACCGGAAACAGCATCTGCATCCTGCCGGTATCCTCGGTCGACGGCACCCGGATGGCGCACGGCGCGCCCGGCCCCGTCACCAGGCGCCTCATGGACCTGTGGGCGAGCCAGGTGGGATGCGACTGGGCGGCGAAATCCCTCGCCGCCATCGAGGGTTGTTGAAAAAGCCTCTTTGTTTAGGGGCAGGAGGGTTTTCCAACAAACCCCATAGAGGGGGAGAAAGCAAGACACTCCGCTTGCTTGCGGGATGGTTAAGAAACGGAATCTACGTCGAAAGCCTATCGCTTCCCCCCGAAACCGGCGGAAAGATCGGAGCGTTCGAGAACGCCGCCCATTCCCTCGTGCCGGGCTCCAAAGAAAGCCCCGGTGACCACGCCGGCATCACCGTCCGTATTGTTGAAGGCGTTGCCGCGCACCTCGACTGAATAGCCGAGGTCGCCGTCTCCCCACATCCCGCCGCCGTCGAATTCCATGCCGGTGAAGTCGAGTCGCCCGTCCAGGTTCGCGAGATTGACACCGAGACTGGAATCGCCGACGACCACTTCTCCCGCCGGAGTGACGCCCAACAATGCGCCGCTCCAGGTGGCGCTCCCCGACAGCCCCCTGTTTTGCGCCAGATCCATCGGCGGCGCAGGCCCCGAGGCCCATGGCTGCGCCAGGCCATTACGGAAAGCGGCGCCGAAGGAAACCTCCCCTCCTAGAATCCCCAAAGCCCCCCGCGCGTGACGCGACGCCTCATCCCAGGGCCCCAGGTTTTGCGCCGTTATTTCTTCGGGCAAAACGCCGGGCCTGAACCTCGCATACGCCGCGAGCAGCGCATCGCTATCGATCCGGGCAAGCAGAAACCGCGGCAGATTCGCCGGGACGTTGGGGTTCAAGGTAGCGTCCGGGAAACGCTCCGGATCGGTATGGCCGGAAAAGCCCAGGGCATGGAGCAGTTCGTGTACGATGACGTAGACGATTTTTTCTTCCGAAAAATCTTGAACTTCCATGCTGTCAATCAATATATGAGAGGCGTCGGCGTCCACGACTTCGTTTCGTTGCGCGCCGGGAATGTAAGTGATTCGCGATTGCGTATGACCGACCGCCCGCTCGCCCTTGACGCTCCTCTCCGGCCACTGCGCCTGCGGGATGAATTCGATATGGATACTCCCGCGCGGCACGTCATCGACGTTCAGCGGATCCGGAGCGGGAGCATCGCCGAACGAGATGCGCGCATCGTGAGGCAAGGCGGCGTTGACGATCTGAACGGCGCGCACCGCATAGCCGGTGTATTTCTCGCTCGTGCCCTCGACGACGCGCACCGTCGGCGGACGAGAGAACGTCGCGAGTCCCGTGACTTCAGAATGTACCGCTCTCGGCCGCAGATACGCGATGACATCGGCGGCTACGGAGGCGTCCCGCACCGATCCTTTCGAGACTTCCACCCCGTTGCGCTCGCCCGTCCTCTGGAGTTCCCGGACCGGAGGCGCGGCGCTCGCCCCGATGTGCAGGGAACCGCCGAAACCGAAAAGGGGCGCCTGCGCCGCCAGATCGGAAGGTTGTAGCGTTGTCGGCGACATCACCGGCGGCGGCATCACCGGCGGCGGCGCTGGCGGAGGCGCACTGGCGCCTCCTCCTCCACCGCAGCCATGCAGGGATGTTACGATAAGAATGACCGCGCAAAGGTATCCTGAAGATTTCATGTTCACTTGTCCCGACGAGAAAAAGACTCACGGCCTCCAGACAAGACCGCTCAGGCAGCGTAGGATGCACGGAGTATACAACGCGTTTTCCCGCCTTTCTATTCCCCCCGCCATTCCGCTCCTTCCTGTAGTCATTTCCCGTCAATCCCGATATATTGTGCGCCATCGATCATTCATTCTGCGTCTTCGCATTGCGCGCGGAGATTCTCTCGGGAGGAGACTCGCATGAAGGCCATGGTGTTGAGGGAAAAAGGCGCACCCTTTTCTTTTGAAGACGTGCCCGACCCCAAGCCCGGCGAGGGCGAGGCCGTGGCGCGCGTCATCGCCTGCGGTTCGGGCCTCACGATCCACCATGCGCGCGCGGGCCGCGCGGAGATCGATTACCCGATGATCATCGGCCACGAGGTGGTTGGGGAGATCGTCGAGACGGGCGGCGGGGTATCGAACGTGAAGGCGGGCGACGTCGTGACCTTCCACTGCTATCTCACTTGCGGGCATTGCCGCTGGTGCCGGGTGAACAGGGAACCCATATGCGACAACATGGCGGGCTTCGTCGGCAGGCACTGCGACGGCGGTTATGCTGAATACATCAACCTCCCCGCCCGGAACTACGTCCACATACCCGACGGCCTGGACTACAAGTCGCATCCCGCCGAGGTGGCCGTTATCTGCGACGCCATCGCCACCCCCTACAAGGTGCTGCGCCGCGCGCGGATCGAACCGATGGAGACCGTCGCCGTCATCGGTGCGGGCGGAGGCGTGGGTATCCACATGGTCATGCTGGCTCGCTGGGCGAACGCGCGCGTCATCGCCGTGGACGTCTCAGAACAAAAACTGGCCCAGTGCAAGGAACTCGGGGCGGAGGCCACCGTCGACGCCTCGAAGGACGACGTAACCGAGGCCCTCCTCGAACTCACGGGGGGCCTGGGCGTGAACGTGGCTATCGATTTCGTCTCCCAGGACACCACGCTCGAAGCCGCTGCCGAAGCTCTCGATATGGGAGGCCGCCTGGTGACGCTGGGCGGCTTCACGCCCAAGCCGTTTCGCCTCTCCGCCGGGAGCCTCCTGAACGGGGAGCTCGAGGTCATGGGCAGCCGCTCGTTCACCAAACAGGAGATCATCGAATCACTCGATCTTTGCGCGCGCGGCGATGTCTGGCCGCTGGTCACGGAAACCTACCGGCTCGAAGAAGCCGAAAAAGTGCACGAACGCCTCGAAGCGGGCGCAATTACGGGCCGCGCGGCCATCGTGATGGACTGAACCGTTTCACTTAAACCTTAAAGGCGAGCGATGGATTTCACACTCACCGAAAGACAACTCGAACTGCAGAAACTGGCGCACGATTACGCCAGGAACGAACTGCGGCCCCACGTCCGCGAACGCGAGCGGATCACCGACCCCGCTGAGCGGTTCCCCTGGGACATCCTCGAGACCGGGAGCAGGCTCGGCTTGCGCACGCTCTCCATCCCCGAGGAGAGGGGCGGCGGCGGGGCCGACATTCTCACGCTCTGCATCGTGGGCGAGGAGATTGGCTGGGGGGACCTGGGCGTGGCCGTCACCTTCGATCAGACCTGGAAGGTCATTCATTTCCTGGACATCGTCTGGAACGAATCGCAGCGCGAGAAATTCCTGCCCGCGTTCCTGGAGGATCACCGCTTCCACCTCGCCGTCGGGATGACGGAGCCCGAGGTGGGTTCGGAGAACTTCATCCCTGAAGAAGGCCCCGACCGCGGCGTCCGCACGAGCGCGGTGCGCGACGGAGAGGAATGGGTCATCAACGGCAAAAAGCACTACATCAGCAACGGGGGTATCGCCAAGCTCTACGTTCTCGTCTGCCGCACGGACCCCACCGTCGGCGTATCCCAGGGCGTCACCTACTTCATGGTGACGCCGGACATGCCGGGATTCACCATCGGCAAGATCCACGAGAAGATGGGCCAGCAGCTCTCCCAGAACGCGGAACTCATCTTCGAGAACTGCCGCGTCTCGGACGATTACCGCGTCACGGCGGTAGGCGGGGGCGTGGCGGCCCGCTCGGGCCCATTCTCGCGCGGCTCGGTCATCGAATCCGCCGCCACGAACCTGGGCCCCGCCCGCGCCGCCTATGAGGACGCGCTCGAGCACGCCAAAACGAGAATCCAGGGCGGAAAACCCATCATCGAACACCAGGGCGTGGGCTTCATGCTGGCGGACTGCTTCGTCGAGTACGAGGCCTCGCGCCGGATGCTCCACTACGCCGCATGGCGGGCGATGCGCGACGGCTACGACCCCAAGCTCGGCTACATGGCGAAGGCGTATACTTCCGAAGCCGGTTTCCGCATCGCCACGCGCGCGCTCGAGGTCTGGGGCGGGACAGGCTACATGACGGAAGCGCCGATGGAGAAGTACCTGCGCGACGTCATCAGCTTCCTCCATTCGGCGGGCACCAACCAGGCGCAGCGCATCCGCACCATGAAGTATTTTTAGTCGCCGAACGCATTTTTGCGTCGCGATTCTCATTCTCTTGGGGGCGCAAGCCCCGAAAGGCTAGGTGCAGCATGAACAAGAAGATCGCCGTACTCGGCGCAGGCGCCATCGGCGGCAGCGTGTCCGCCGATCTGACCGACGCCGGCCTCGACGTCACCGTCATCGACCAATGGCCCGAGCACGTGGAGGTGATGCGCGAGAAGGGCCTGCACGTCCAGATGCCCGACCTGGACCTCAAAACGCCGCCCTTGCGCGCGCACCACCTATGCGAGCTGGCCTCGCTAAGGACGACCTTCGACATCGTCCTGCTCATCGTGAAATCCTACGACACCCGCTGGATGTGCGAGCTCATCAAGCCATACCTCAAGAGCGACGGGGTATTCGTCGGGGCGCAGAACAGCATGAACAACGACATGATCGCGTCGGTCATCGGGCGCGAGCGCGTGGTGGGCTGCTGCGTGGAGCTCTCGGCGGAGATATTCACGCCCGGCCTCATCCAGCGGAACACCCCCCGCAAGGGTACCTGGTTCGCCGTGGGGGAGCTGGACGGCTCGGTCACCCCGCGCGCGGAGGAGGTGCGCGACATCTTCGCGCACGTCGCCGTAACCGAGCTGAGCACCAACATCGAGGGCACCAAGTGGACGAAGCTCATCGCCAACTGCATGACGATGGGGCCCTTCGGGCTACTGGGTCTCAAGAACGCGGAGACCAGGGAGCTTCCGGGCGTCATCGATCTCTCGGTGGGACTCGGAAAAGAGGCGATGGCGGTGGGCGAGGCGCTGGGCTACGGGGTGGAGCCCGTGTTCGGACTCTCCTCGGATGATTTCGCGGGTTCTGACGATCAGGTGCTCGTCACGGCCATGAAGACGCTGCTAAGCCACGTGGGTCCGCGTTCGCGCACCGCGCCGATCCAGGACCACATCAAGGGCCGGAAGAGCGAGATGGAATACATCAACGGCCTCGTCTCGCGCCGGGCGAGAGAACTCGGCATCCCCACCCCCTACAACGACGCGGTGACCGAGATCGCGCGGATGATAGACGACGGCGAAATCGAGATGGGCCGCCCGAACTACGAGCTTCTCCAGGCGAAAATCGCCGAACTGGTCTAGGCCGTACGCACCCATGAAGACGCGTCCGGCAGGTCTTATGGGCAGTGGCTCAGTTTGACATATCCGGCAGTTCGTACTTGTTGATATCCCCGTTGCTTTGAATGCCGACAATGAACGGCGGGTCGTTCCATTCCAGGAATTTCTCTATTTTGTTTTTCCCTTTCACAAGAGAATGCAGAATGTAGAGTTACTCTCAGATCTTGTGTATGGGCTGAATTGAAGAAGACGGCGCTGAGCCTGGTTCACCAGCTCGCTATGAGCGCCGAGAAACGATGGTGTCGACTGCGCGGCTTGCGTCATCTGGCGGACGTCATCGCCGACGTGAGGTTCACCGATGGGGTGGAGGAGAAAGAAACGGTCAGGAAGGCCGCTGGATTCGAGACGGCCATAAACAACATTCGGCCTTAACTCCTTCTTAGAAAACCACTGGTCAACGCTGAGAGCCGCCTATTCATGAACCCGTCTCATGAATCCATCGAAGAGCGGGACCGTGAACGCTGCATACCCATAACCCGGGCTGTAGATCATTCCGCTGTTGATCAACGCATCTCGGGTCGGACCCAGTTGCTGGGATGACTTGCCCATGGCCTTCGCAATAGTCCCCGTTCGATGAGGGCCGGATCCGCATTTCGCCATAGCGCTCAAGTAAGCCTTTTGAGGATCCGACAACCGTTCATATCGCGACCTGAAGAAATTCCGGTCCAGGCGCTCGATTGCGATGCTGCTCGATCTTGCGATGTCTTCCGCCGTGATCGGTGAAGCGATTGCCGTATTCCAGGCCTGGTATCCCCATTCCTGAAGGAAATAGGGATATCCTTGCGTTTCCTTTATGATCGCGGCGACTGCTTCATTTTCGAATTCGACATTTGCCTGTGCGGCAGGTTTCACAAGGGCGCGCCGCGCTTCCGTGTCGTCAAGCGGCCCGATATCAGGATACTCGAAAAGACGCTCCGCATAGGTCTTCGCATTTCCGGAGAGTTTGACCAACAGCGGCAGGCCCGCGCCAACGATCAGCAGGGGGAGCTTTTTTTGATCCGTGCGGTGCACCGCCATGATAAGCGCTTCAAATTCTTCGGCGGGCAGATTCTGGATTTCATCAATCAGGATGATGATCGAAGATTTGCGCGCCTTCGCAGCCTCGCCCGCAGCGACAAACACCTCGGCCAGATCACGGGCCAGCGTGCCGCTGTCGGCAACTCCCGGTTCGCCATCTATGTCTACGGAAAATTCAATGTCCTCAACCTTGATCCTGACCGCACCAACAAAACTCTTCAGAACGCGCAGGCTTCTTTTTACATGTTCGCTGACTCCCTTGATTCGATCGAGCTTCAGCAGGATCGATCGCAGAGAGGCAATAATCGTTTTCGACAAAAGTTCGTTCGCGCTGATTTCGATAAAGTCCGTAAGTGCGCCTTCTTCCTCCGCCATGGCTTGCGCCTCGTTCAGCAGAACCGTCTTGCCGACACCGCGCAAACCGACAAACATGAAGCTGCGGGCTGACTGCCCGGACTTGTTGCGCTGTATTGCAAGACGAGCGTCGTGAAGAACAACATCGCGCCCCGCCAATTCCGGTGGCGGGGTGCCCGCACCCGGCGCATAAGGATTGGTGCGTGGATTCATTCGTTCATCTCTAGCAAGTTTATCTCCGCTCGACATAAACATCATGTATCCGGATCTGTATCTGCTGCTGGAAGTTTATACTTTATTGCCATAAACTTGCTAGAAGTCATGTCACACAGCGCAGAATCAGCATCACGAATTGCCCGCCAACGCTCTCATGCCGTTTGCGAGATAAATCCCGCCGATACACCGATCAATGAAGAAAACGGGATTTTCAGTATTTTGGTCTGGAATATAACTCAAACCGGATGGCTTCTTTGATGGCTTTGACGCTGCATTTGTAATCACGCGAAAGCCTGATTTCCGACTCGCCGTACTGATACCTTTCCGCAACGATGCTTATCGGCGCGCCGGTGCCGCGAATCACCGGACGCCCAAAAGAAACCCTGGGGTCGATTCCGATGTTTTTGGCTGAATCGGGCGTCGCCTCGTCTTCAGGTACTTGATGGCCAGATGGATGTTTTTGGGTTTGATGTGATGATTTTTTCTGATCGTATTCAGCAGATACAACTCCGTGAGATGCAGGAAAGACAGGGACCTGCTGGTTTTTTGTCGATTTGAAAAATAGGGTACTTCGGATCCCCTTTCACCCAACTTAAAACCGTCGTATAAGGCGCGCGGATATACTTGGAGGCTTCCGGGATGGTATAATTATCCATCTTGCGAGGTTCCATTTTGACAGTCATGAATATCCCAACCATTTTCCTGAAACACTCTTTTCCGCTAAGAAAATGCTAGCATGGCTTCAATGGCTTCTCAATCAACCCCACAATCCACTCCGTTCACCAGAACCGGTGCGCGCGCCCCGCAGTCAGTCTCGAGATTCAAACTGAGACACTACCGGCTCATGCTTCATCGAGCCTTTCCTGGGAGAAAAAAGCCATGATCGATCCTTTCCGCATGTGCGCCGTGCCGCGCGTGCGCTTCGGCAGGGGGGAAGCCGCCTCCATCGGGGATGAGGCGAAGAGCCTGGACATGACGCGCCCCATGCTGCTCGCGGATCCCGGCCTTTCGGGCGCGGGCGTGCTCGCTCCCGTGACGGATGGCCTCGATGCGGCGGGCGTCGAATTCTGCCTGTATGAAGACGTGGAACCCAATCCGTCGGACCCGAGCATCACGCGCGCGCAGGCGTTTTATGAGGCGAACGATTGTTCCGGGATAATCGCCGTGGGCGGGGGAAGCGCCATCGACACCGCCAAGGCGATGGGGGCGCTCCTCGCGAACGGCGGGAAGATAAGCGATTATTACGGTGCGGACACGGTGGAAAAATCCATCCCGCCCTTCATCACCGTCCCGACCACGGCGGGCACAGGCAGCGAGGTGACGCGCGCCTCCATCATCACCGACATCGAGCGCGGCACCAAATCGAGCATCCACTCGGACGCGCTCTACGCCGACGTGGCCGTAGTGGATTCCTCACTTCTCGCGACGCTGACGACGATCCCCAGGGTCTCCATCTCGTTCAGGAGAATCTCAATCGATTAGGCGACGTAATAGCGTTCGATGTCTGGCTTGTAGAGGTAATAAGCCTTATCCATGA
>WTGD01000267.1 GCA_011523725.1 Nitrospinota bacterium | reverse complement strand
CGTCCCCGCCGGGCAGAGGGGTTTTGCTTTTTCTTGCCCCCCTGACAAGGGGGGGGTAGGGGGGGTTGCTTTTTCAGCTTGTAGGGGCGGTTCGCGAACCGCCCCTACGGGATGTTGGCAACCAACAAGTAAAGACAGACACGGAGACCTATCCCTGCCATTACGAACGCTCCTCATCCCCCGCTTCCAGATTTTCCACTACACCCACCACCGCCGGTCTGGCGCAACGGAACCCCACCCCGTGGTTCGACTCATAGGGCGCGAAGCCTGTGCGAAAGGCCGAGCGCATCAAAAAGCGGCTGTTGAACCACGAGCCCCCGCGCAACACTTTCAGACTCCCCGCGCCAGGGCCTTTCGGGTTTTTCTCCGGCATGTGCGCGTAGAAATTCCCCCGGTACCAGTCCGCCACCCACTCCATCGCGTTTCCCGCCATGTCCATCGCGCCGTAGGGGCTCGCGCCCAGCGGCCTGCTGCCCACGCTCCAGGTGGCGAACCCCTTGCGGCAGGAAGGTATCACCCCGCCCATGACGGCCCGCGCGCACGTCGCGCGCTCATCCCCCCACGGGTAGGTGCGCCCATCCGCCCCGCGCGCCGCCTTCTCCCACTCCGCCTCGGTGGGCAGGCGCCGGTTTACGCGCTCGCAATAATCATGCGCCTGGAACCAGGTGACGCCCACGACGGGCTGGTCGGGCTCCTCGAACGAGCCCGCGTAGCGATCGACCGGCGTGAAGAACTTGCGGAAGCGTCGGTTGGTAACCTCGTATTTGTCGATGTAGAAGGCTTTGAGGAAAATACGGCGGCGCGGCGTCTCGTTGTCCCCGAAAATGTAGCCGCCGGGCGCCGAGCCCATCACGAACTCGCCCGCGGGAACCAAGAGCAAGGGCGCGCCGTCGAGTCCGGTGATCCGCTTGGGCAGCTCCGCGCTCCGGGCGTCGCCCGCCCATGCCGCCGCCAAGACGAGCGCGAGGAGAAGGGCGAGAAGAATGCGGTTTTTGAGATCTCGAATCATCGGGAACGCCCAAAAGGCGAAAAGCACTCTTTCATTCACAGCGCAGTCAATAAAAGCCAGAAAACAGGCCTTAAAATTAGCATGGAATGAAGTGTAGGGTTGTATTCTTGACTAGGCGAAGTAACGCTATAAATGAGTCACACCGACAAGGTAACGCCGTTATTATGTTCGCAAAACTATTTAACGAGTCTTGCGTAAGAATACGATTTCAAGAATGAATTAGACACTTTGTCTTTCTATTTCAATTCTCGCGCATCTTTCTGCAACGGCAGTCCTCAAAAGAGAACCCAGTTCCTCTTTAGGTCCATATTTAGGGGCATGCATACTCATAACTCTGTTTGGTTTCAGAAATTCTCGCAAAGTTTTTTTGGCTGAATTTTCGTCCTCAGGGTTAAAAACTCCAAAGGCCAGACCCTTAAAATGTCTAATCATAGAAAAGCAGGGGATATCGGTTAAGCCATCGCCGATGTAGATCATATTTTCAAACGGAACTCTTCTATCCTTCGTTTCTACAAATTGATTTACTAAGTGAGGATTTTTTTTTGTTTGGCTCGGTTTTAACCCTTTGTTAATCTCATAAACGTATCTGGTTTTTTCGGTAAATGTTACGCAACGTGTAATATTTTTTAAGATGCCATTTGGTGAATCACCAGTTAAGCCACAAGCATATACTCCATTAAAATATCGCCCAACTGTTTTTGACCCTTCAACGATATCTTGAATGCCTCCTGAGATAATGTAAAATTCAATGCTGATATCTTCGAATTTTCCTACAATTTTTTTCAAGTCCCTAAAAAGGGCAGGTATGCCCGAGTAAAAAGTTGGATCCAGCTTTGCTCCAAATTTTTTCAAATCTGCTCGTTTAAGAAGACCAAGTGGTTCTTCTTTTCCGATATTATCCAAGATGAGTTTTAAGTATGCTAGAGTTGGATCATATCCAGTCGAAACTAATTTTTGCGCTTTTTTCCAAAAAGCATTTGTATCAATGCCATATTGTCTAAGTAATTCTGAAGTAGAATCAGGAACAAGAGTGTCGTCAAAATCAAATATAACAGCGATAACAGAAGAATTTGGCAAAAGAAATCCTTTGGTGGAATTAAACCTTCATAGATTATCTCTGAAAACTAATTCTTTTTGTTTTTTTGTGATTGCGCTGAAAGTGAAATTAGGGTCCTCGTTGTTAAATTCCACCTTTGAACATTTTTTGAACTTACGGTTTTAGGAGAAGTTTGCACAGGTTTGGCAAGATTTTTAATGGATTTTGGGGGCATGATCTCCTCTTTTCGTCGGGCGAAAAGTTTAGAGCAAAAACACAATTTAATTTAATCATGCAATGAATGTATCAAAATGTCGGTTGCTGGACAAACTAATTCTCCCTTGCTCTATCAACATTCGGATTTTACAAATTTCGTGTCGGCTACATTATAGATACCCTTGTTGATTGCGCTGGTTCTATTGTGAAATTTCAAGATCCGATAGAACTGCTTGACAATCATGCATCCTCCTATCCATGGCACCATGCACCATATACATTACGCAACCGCTTCATCCCTCTTAACTTTCCTGTTGCAATTCGCCGCCCCGCCTTCTAGGATATTTCCCGCTTGGGCGCACAGCCGCGACGCAAACCAGTCACCCTTCCAAAACACGAGGATACAGGCGTGAAAACCGCATTCACACTCATCATTGCCATCGTCACATTATTCTCCGCGCAGGCGGCCCACGCCGCGCGCGGGGCCGACGGGCACCTGCGCATCATCTACTGGCAGGCGCCCTCCACCATGAACCCCTACCTCTCGGGCGGCACCAAGGAGATAGAGGCCGCATCGCTGGTCCTGGAGCCCCTCGCGCGCTACGACCAGAACGGAAACATGACGCCCTGGCTCGCCGAACGGGTTCCCACGCTGGAAAACGGCGGCGTGTCGAAGGATTTGCGCGCCATCACCTGGAAGCTGAAGAGCGGCCTCAAGTGGGCGGACGGCACGCCCCTCACCGCGAAGGACGTGGTGTTCACCTGGAAATACTGCACGCACCCCCAGGGGGGGTGTTCGCAGAGCGAGAAATACAACGACGTGAAGAGCGTGGAAGCCCTGGACGCGCGAACGGTGCGCGTGACCTTCGGCGCCGCGAAACCCTTTCCCTACGGGCCGTTCGTCGGCGCGCAGGCGCCGATCATCCAGGCCGCGCAGTTCGCCGACTGCCTGGGCGCCAAGGCGCCGCGCTGCACCGACGCCAACTTCAAGCCCGTAGGCACGGGGCCCTTCGCCGTGGCCGCGTTCCGCCCGAACGACGTCATCTCCTTCGTCGCCAACCGCAACTACCGCGACCCGGCCAAGCCGGCCTTCGCGCGGGTGACCTTCAAGGGCGGCGGCGACGCGGCGGCGGCGGCCCGCTCGGTGCTGGAGACCGGCGAGTTCGACTACGCCTGGAACCTGCAGCTCGCCCCCGACGTGCTGGCGAACATGAAAAAGGCGGGCAAGGGGGTGGTCATCTCCTCGTTCGGCACGCTGGTCGAGCGCATCGTCGTGAACCTGACGAACCCCGCTCCCGGACTCGGCAAGGAGCGCTCCACCGCCAGGCACCCCCACCCGTTCCTCTCGGACCCGAGCGTACGCAAGGCGCTCTCCATGGCGATCGACCGGAAACTGCTCGTCGAGATCGGCTACGGCCCGGCGGGCAGGCCGACGTGCAACGTCCTCCCCGCCCCCGCCATCTACAAGTCCACGGCCAACGACGGCTGCCTGAAACAGGACATCCCCGGCGCGAACAAGCTGCTCGATGCGGCGGGCTGGAAGCGAGGATCTGACGGCGTTCGCATGAAGAACGGCGTGAAACTCTCGATTCTCTACCAGACTTCCACCAATGCCGTGCGCCAGGACTTCCAGGCGCTGATAAAACAATGGTGGTCGAAGATCGGGGTGGAGACCGAGCTTCGCAACATCAGCGCCTCGGTGTTCTTCGGCGGCGACCCGGCGAGCGGCGACACGTTCCAGAAATTCCAGGCCGACGTGCAGATGTACGCCAACAACTTCGACGGCACGGATCCCGAATCCTACATGGCGAACTGGGCTTGCAAGGAGGCGCCGCGTCCCGAAACGCAGTGGCAGGGAAACAACGTGCCGCGCTTCTGCGACCCGGCTTACGACGCGCTCATCGCCAAAATGTCGCGCGCCGGCGCGCTGAAAGAGCGGGCCCGCCTCGCCAGGGCCATGAACGACATGGTGGTGCAGGCCTACGTGATCATCCCGCTCGTTGACCGCGGGCGCGTATCGGCCCACGCGAAATCGCTGGGCGGCGTGGTTCTGAACACCTGGGATTCGGAGCTTTGGAACATCGCCGACTGGCGCCGCGTCAAATAGGCCCGCGCGACGCTTAAGCGTCCGGCGAGCGAGGCTTATCGGCGATGGGAACCTACACGCTCAGGCGGCTGCTCTTCGCCGTGCCGACGCTGCTCTTCATCAGCCTCGTCATATTCCTGCTGTTGGACCTCGCCCCCAGCGACCCGACGGCGAACCTGCCGCTCACGATTCCGCCCGAGGTGCGCCAGAAAATCCGCGAGTCCCTGGGGCTCGGCCAGCCCATCCACGTCCGCTATCTGCTGTGGTGCAAGCAGTTTTTCATCAACGAACCATTGAACGTGCTAGAAGCCCTGCTCGGCGTCTCGGGCGATTCGGAGCGTCTCCGCGTGCTGAGCTGGCAGACGCGCTCCCCGGTCGTGGACCTCATCGTCGAACGCCTGCCGCAGACCCTGTGGGTCGTGGGACTCTCCTACGTCATCGGCGTCCTGATCGCGATACCCATCGGCATCATCTCGGCCTACCGGCAATACAGCTGGTTCGACCAGATCGGCACCTTCGTCTCCACCGTGGGGTTCTCGGTGCCGACGTTCTTCACCGGCGTGCTGCTGATCGTGGTGTTCTCGGTGGGACTCGGCTGGTTCCCCTCCATCTACGACACCACCCACCGAGTGACGGACTGGAGCAGCTTTCTCGTCCAGGCGCGCCAGATGGCGATGCCCGTCTTCGTCCTCGCCCTTTACAACGCGGCCCAGATCGCCCGCTTCATGCGCGCCTCCATGCTCGAGAACCTGGGCCAGGACTACGTGCGCACCGCCCGGGGCAAGGGCTTCCACGAGCGGCGGATCCTCTTCGTCCACGTGCTGCGCAACTCGATGATCCCCGTCGTCACCATCATCGCGCTGGGCGTGCCGCAGGTGTTCGGCGGCGCGATCATCACCGAGCAGATATTCAAGGTGAACGGGCTGGGCCAGTTGCTCATCGTCGCCATCCAGGGGGGAGACCTGCCGACCGTACAGACGCTGACCTTCATCTTCGCGGGGCTGATCGTTGTGTTCAACCTCGCCGCCGACATCCTCTACGGGGTTCTGGACCCCACCATCCGCTATGACCAGCGCTAGACGCGGGGCATGGGCGCAGTTCCGCACCCACCGTGGGGCGGTGATCGGGGCGGGGATCCTGCTCGCCGCGGCGCTCGCCGTGGTGTTCGGCCCCCATCTTTGGAGCATCGACCCGCACTTCATCGACATCCGCGCGCGCAACCAGGGAATCAGCTTCGCCCATCCGCTCGGCGCCGACCGGCTGGGCCGCGACACCCTGGCGCGCATGCTGGCGGGCGGGCGCGTTTCGCTCGCGGTGGCGGGCGCCGCCATGGGCCTGGCCCTCTCTCTGGGTGCGGTTGTAGGCGTGGCGTCGGGCTACTTCCGGCGGCTCGACGGCCCGCTCATGCGGCTGACGGACTTGTTCCTCGCGCTGCCCCTCCTGCCCCTTCTGCTCGTGATCATCGCGCTGTTCCACGACGCGCTGCGCGCCGCCTTCGGGCCCGAGACGGGCATCTTCATCCTCATCGCCTCGGTCATCGGCCTGACCTCCTGGATGAAGACCGCCCGCATCGTGCGCGGCGAGGTGCTCGCCTTGAAGGAACGCGAATACGTGCTCGCCTCGGGCGCGGTGGGCGCGCCGGCGGGACGCATCATCTTCCGCCACATCCTGCCGGGCGTCGTCTCGCCCATCATGATCTCGGCGGCCTTAGGCGTTGGCGACGCCATCATCACCGAATCTGCGCTCTCGTTCCTGGGGCTGGGCTTTCCGCCGGATTTCCCCACCTGGGGGAGGCTGCTCTACGACTCGACCGACTACCTCCAGCAATATCCCGGGCGCGTCCTCTGGCCCGGCCTCGCGATCTCGCTCACCGTGCTGAGCATCAACTACGTTGGCGACGGCCTGCGCGACGCGCTCGACCCCCGGGCGCGGGGATGAGGGTCGGTCGAATTTACGCTCTTCCTCAAGCGAGCCGGAATGCGCTCCCATCCTTGCGCGGGCGGGCGACCTCTGGCACGATTCTGTTCCGTCGGAATACTCTAAAAACATGACACCGCGCCGGACGGGAAGCCCTCTCCGGCGCCTCAGTACAGGAACACCGACATGGCCGAAAACCAGAACGTCACCTTCATCTGCCCCGCGTGCGGGAAAACCGAACTGCCCTTAGGTGACTGGGAGGACCCGAACGAAATCCTCTACATCCAGCTCGCGGAGATGGACACCTGCGATGAGGCGACTACCGCGCACTTCGTGTACGGCGACTCGTTCACGAGCGGCTTCGGCGGCGTGGTGCGCGACGTGGACGCAGAGGGCGAGGAGCGCGTGCGCTGGGTTCCCCCGAGGGCGGTGGTGGCCTATCACTTCGCGAGAAACGAGGAGCGAATCGGCCAGGCGGAGCCGATGAACGACTTCTACCCCCAGCCGCTCTACCGAAACCTCTCGAAGGGAGGCGGCGTAGAGAACATCTACGTCGCCATGGCGTTCCTGCCCCACAACGAGTCCATGACGCCCGAGATGCGCGCGCAGGGAGAGGCCCTCGCCAAGTCTTTGGGGTAAGGGTTGTTGAGAAAGTCCGTATGCAGATCTTGTAAGTAGATGGTTTGTAGGGACAGGCCCCCGTGCCTGTCCTCACGAAGCGTAGCCACGAGGATAGACATTCCACGATACGGGCGGCCACAGGGGGCCGCCCCTACGGACCCATCCTCACCGGTCGGCTCCATACGCTGAATTACGAAATCAGGGCTCTTCCAACGGCTCAATCAGAAAACGCCTACTCCCCGCCCAGCAGGCGGTTGTATATCCACGCCAGGATCGTGAAGAAGAAAAAGCCTATCGCGAACCCCCAGGCCGCGCCGATGATCGCGCCCGGATAGGTGGGGGAAACGCCCGGGTAGAAATCGGCTATCAGCTTCAGCATGTCCCCGCCTACGCCGAACACCGCGCCCAGAAAGGCGTAGAGGAAAAACATGGCCCCGTAGATGATGCCGGCGGCCAGTCCGAATTTCACGGCGTCGAGTTTCACGTCGAATCTCCCTGACGGCATGGAAATACACACCTACATACGCTATTCAATATAAGCCCGCAGAAGCATCCCGGCAAAACCACCCGCGCCCCCCGACGGGGCCGCGCGTTTTCATGACGATGGGCATCCTCGCCCGTCCCCAGACAGGAGGTCAGTTCGATGAGCGAAGAAACACGCCTCGAGAGAGGACTCAGGACCCGCGCGAGAATCTTCGGCGAAGAAGGCGAGGAGAGGCGCCAGGCATTCGCGGAGGCGAGCCCCGCGTTCGCGCAGTTCGTCACCGAATCCGTGTACGGCGATCTCTACGCGCGCGACGGCATCGACGACAAGACCCGCGAGACGGTGATCCTCTCCGTCCTGTGCGCCCAGGGCCGGGACAGGGAGTTCGGCTACCACGCCAAGGCGGCGCTCCGCATCGGCATGACGAAAGAGGAAATCCAGGAGATCATCCTGATATGCGCGATCTACGCGGGCGCCCCCAACGCCGTGGGCGCGACGGACGAATCCTTGCGCGTGTTCAAGGAGTTCGGCGTCTAGGCGCCGCTAGTCGGGGCCGAGGACGGTCCTGATCTTCTCGGCGAGCGCGGCCGTGACGAGGCGCGCCGCTTCTTCGAGCGGTGGCCGCATGCGCGCGCCCGCGGCGAAGGCGTGGCCACCGCCGCCGAAGGTGCGGGCGACGTCGTGAATCTCCACCCGGCCCTTCGAGCGCAGGCTCACGCGGATCCGCCCGTTTTCGAGTTCGGACAAAAAGGCGATGACCTCGACGGACTCGATGGAGCGGGGAACCGATATGTATTCCTCCGTCTCGTCGCGCGAGACGCCGAAGCGATCGAGTTCCTGTGCGGTCAGGGTGAACCAGGCGAGGCGCCCTCCGCAGTCGAGCGCCATCCGGCTCATCAGCGTGCCCAGCAGCTTCACCGAGCCCGCGCCGTTCGACTCCCAGAAGATCGAGTAGGCCTCCCCGGGACTCGCGCCGTGTTCCACCAGGCGCGCCGCCCAGTTCAGCGTGCGCCTGGACGTGTTCGTGAAGCGGAACTGGCCCGTGTCGTAGACGAGGGCCGCCATGAGCGCGCGGGTGATGAGCAAGTCATCGAACGCATAGCCCTCCTCGTTCAGGTAATCCGCGATCATCTCGCCCACCGCGGCGGCGCCCGCGTCGATGACGGAGGGGCATTCGATGTTGTCTTCTTCCCGGATGTGGTGATCCACGACGGCCAGGGGCAGGCCGCTCGCTTTTACCGGCTCCTCCAGCCTGCCCAGGCGGCTCGCCTTGCCCGTGTCCAGGATGAGGCACGCATCGAAGCGCGACGCCCAGTCCTCCTGCGCGAGAATATCTTTCCGCGCGCGCACGAGGCCCTCGGGGTCGAAGGGCGCGACGAAGGCGGGCACCCTGTCCTCGGTGACGACGGTGGCTTGTTTGCCGGCCTCGCGGAGGTAGCGGCTCAGCGCAACGCACGCGAGGAGGCCGTCGCCGTCGGGTCCGATGTGGGTGAGCAACAAGATGCGATCGTGTCGTGTGAGGAAATCTCTTAAGGGCTGAAATCGGCTGGGATTCTGCGTTTGCTCCGTACTCATGCGCTTTGTGTGCTCATGCGGATGGTTCCAGGCTCACGCGGTGAATCTGGCGCAGGACGTAGCTTCTGATCTCCTTCGCGGAAGGCGCATCGTCCGTCCGCTCGCCGCCGGTCATGACATCGGCGAGCAGCTGCTCCACCACGCCGCCGCACGACGCGCAATCCCCGTAGGGCTTGTCGATGGGGATGACGCGCTCCGCCCCGCAGTCGCGGCAGCGCAGCAGGTGCTTGGCGCCGGGGTGCTTGCCGCGCTTGGCGATAGCCTCGCCTTCGACCTCGACGATGTCCATCGAGAAATCGATCGTGGCCGCCGCGCTGACGGATGTGCCCACGCCGTAGCCGCCATCCACCACAGGGTTGAGCTCCAGAATCTTCTCCTCGCTCAGCCCCCCGCTCACGAAGAGCTTCACGTGCGGGAAGCCCGCGCGGTCGAGCTCCCAGCGGATCTCCTCGAGAATCTGGCGCATATCCCCCCGCCTGGACGCAGGCGTATCTACCCGCACGGCGGAGAGCCTGTCCGTCAGCGCGCGCGCCGCCTCCAGGGTCTCGAACCGCTCATCGGCGAAGGTGTCCACCAGCGCGACGCGGCCCACCTCCGGCTCGATGACCTCATCGAAGGCCTTCGCCGCGGGCACGAGGCCGCCCATGAGGATCACCAGCGCGTGGGGCATCGTGCCCGCCGCCGGAATCTCCAGAAGCTCGGCGCCCTGGACGAGGGCGACGCCGTCGCAGCCGCCGACGTAGGCCGCGCGCTCGACCATCGGCGCGATGGCGGGATGAATCCTGCGCGCGCCGAAGCTCACGAGCTGCCTCCCCTCCGCGGCGATGCGGCAACGCGCCGCCTTGGTGGCGACGCCGCTCGCCTGGCACATCAGCCCCAGGATGGGGGTCTCCAGCCTGCAGAAATCGTTGTAGGTTCCCGAAATTTCCAGAACGGGCTGCCCAGGCCGGAAAACCGTGCCCTCGGGCACCGCGCGGACGTCCACGGGGAATCCTTCGAGAAGGCGCAGGATTTCCTCGAGACCCGTGAACACGCCCCAGCCGGAAGGAAGCGACTTGGCGGCGAATTCCGCGCGCACGTTTTTTCTGATGCCTTTGGCTTCGAGAATTTTTAGGGTCCGCTCGAAATAGACGTCCGCCACCTTGCCCGAGCGGATATCGTCGAAATCGGCGGTGAAAAGACTCAAAGAAGGATTCCGCCAGGGAAACCCGCTATTCGGCGGGCGCCGTCTCGGCAGGAGCTTCGGGCCGCATGTCCGCCTCCTGGTTCCTGAGACCGAACAGCTTGCCCCAGGGCCTGGGGCCGGTGTAGTTCACCTCTTTCTCCCAGACGTCGTAGAGGCGCTCTTTCTCGTAGACGAGATCGTCGCGGAAATAGCCGGGCGTCTCGTACTGGTGGGTGTGGACGATGGATTTGGGCGTCGTGGGACACGCCTCCGTGCAGAGCCCGCAGTACATGCAGCGCATGTAGTCGATGTAGAACTCCTTGGCGTACATCTCGCGGCCCTTGCCCGCCGTGACGATGGTGATGCAGTCGACCGGGCAGGCCTTCTCGCAGTTCAGACAGCCGATGCAGAGCTCTTCGCCCGTCTTGAAGTCGCGCGTCAGGCCCAGGAATCCGCGGAAGCGCTCTGGCGGTTCCCAGCGCTCCGTCGGGTATTGCAGCGTGACGGGCTTTTTGAACATGTGCCGCAACGTGGCGGACATGCCCTTCACGATGTCCCAGAGAAAGAACTTCTGAATCCCCCTGGTGAACTCCATTTCCCTCTCCTCGCCTTGAACGCTAGGAGGCCGCCGCGGCGGCCTTTTTGGCCTCTTCCTGGGCTTCGAGATATTTCTCGGCCGCCACCGCCGCCGTCGTCGCATCGCCCGACGCGTTGGTGATCTGGCGAATCAGCTGGCTTCTGCAATCACCGGCCACGAACAGGCCCGGAACGTTGGTCTCCATGTTCTGGTCCGTGAGGATGAAGCCCGCCTCGTCCTTTTCCACGTGATCTTTTATCAAATCCGTGTTCGGAATAAAACCGATGAAGACGAACAGGCCCGTGGCGTCGATCTCCTGCGTCTCGTCGGTCTTGACGTTCCGGATGCGCAGCTTCTTCATTTCCTTCTCGTCGCCCACCACTTCTTCGGGCACGTAGTCGGTGATGATCTCGACTTTCGGGTTCTCGCGAATCTTGTCCACGAGCACCGCGTGGGCGCGGAACTGGTCGCGGCGGTGGATGATGTAGACCTTCGTGCCGTACTTCGTGAGGAACTGGCCCTCCTCCACGGCGCTGTTCCCGCCGCCGATTACGGTGATGACCTCGTCCTGGAAGAACGCGCCGTCACACAGCGCGCAGTAGCTCACGCCCTTGCCGGCGTATTTCTCCTCACCCGGAATGCCGAGCTTTTTCGGATGCCCGCCGGGCGTGTAGATAACCGCGCCGCAGCGGCGCACGCCCATGTCGGTCGTGACGAGGAAATCATCGCCGTCCTTTTTGACTGCCAGAACTTCTTCCATCTCGATATTGAGGCCGAACTTCATGGCGTGATCGGCGAACTTCGCCGCCAGCTCCTGGCCGCCGACCAACTCGAAGCCCGGGTAGTCCTCCACGTGCTCGGTGTTGAGAATCTCGCCGCCCGGGGCGAGCTTCTCATAGCAGACCACGTTCAGCTTCGAGCGCGCCGTATAAAGCCCCGCCGTCAGGCCGGCCGGTCCCGCTCCGATGATGATGATTTCAAAATCTCGTTCAGCCACTACGAATCTCCAGAATTAAGGAAAAGGGATTATATACAATGTTGCTCCGAATGACTAACCGGACGCGCCGTCATAAGCCTCATCCAGGGTCATCCTATTTTGAAGAAGCGGCAAAAGGAAACCACGCGCCTCACGCGCATACGCTTTCCCTTTCTGAGGCGCGGCGAAATAGATGCTCGCATGTCCGGGATTGTCTTCCGTGGCCGTATCAATGACTACAAATGCCCTTTCGTCGCCCATGAAAATCTGACGAACCACCAGAGTCTGTAACTTGGACACGCCCTCACTCCTCCAGGGTTCTTTCCTTTTTCTCGACAATCTCGCCTGTATGGATTTTTCCACGAATTCCTTCGAAACATACCGTATTCTATGAACGGAAAAACCGTCTGCAAGCAGCTCATTCACGGAAATTGCTCTTTCGATGATTTTCCCTTCTTCGTTGATATGTTGCGGATTGAACACTTCTCGAATCAGATGTTCTTCGTCTTCAACGACTCCGGGAGAAATTTCGGGAGCGGCGCTTTTCGATTCATCGAGGTGCAATGTCGGAGTCGGCAACGTCTTGTCAGTTTTTGAACAATGCTAGAATTTCACCGGGAAAATCATCCGATACGAGAGCATCCTCTTCATAAATTTTGTTCCCCGATTTACCGCGCGCAAAATAGGAGTATGCGCCCGTCCCGTAAAATCCCAGATCAACGTGAACCCCGTCTTCTTTCCACATAAAATTGACTTCCCCGTCATCGGCCAGTCCCATGTCCGGCATGGGAATCGAATCCAGCGGCAGTTTGTGGATGAAAATCTCCGCGTCCCGAAACGCCTGTGGTTTCGGCCACGTTGCGCCCGGCCAGCGCTCCTCCTCAGGAGTGTTTTCGAACTCCTTCAATTGCGCGAGCAAATCCCGGTTCAATTTGCCGATCCGGGCTGGTCGGACAGCGGTTTGAGGTTGAGAAACCATCGCGTACTCCCTTGCGCTTCATCGCTCTGGATGCACTCTCCATGAGCGCAGTAACACTCTATCAAACAATCCATTGCGAAGAAAACAGATTCCTGCATTGCATATCCCCCGCGCGTTTCCACGAACTCAACCCGCCCCTCTGTAGAACACTTAACGACCACTCCCCCTTGAGGGGTTGTTGAAAAAGCCCCCTGAGGAGGGGGATTGGAGAAGAGTGTAGGGGTCGCATACATGCGACCCGGCCTTTTTCGCCGCTCGTCATGGGCCGCATATATGCGGCC
>WTGD01000288.1 GCA_011523725.1 Nitrospinota bacterium | reverse complement strand
ATCCAGGCCTCCGCCCAAAGAGCGCGGGATTGCGGCGCGGAGGCGCTCGAACTCATCGTTTCCGCCGAAGATCAGGATGTGCGCGCGTTTTATCAGGATCTGGGGTTCGGCGAAGTGGGGGTCGTCAGCGTGTACGAATGGCTCTGCAAAAACTAGAATCAACTTGAACTAAACCATGCAATTACCTGTATTCCAATCATAAATTATCTTTTATGTAACTCGATATTTCTTCCCGTCTCACCTCGGTCTGGCGGCTCTCATTCATGTGGCGAACGCTCACCACACCCTTGGCCGCCTCGTCGTCGCCCAGCAGGAGCACGAACGCCGCCCCTGAGCGGTCGGCGCGCCTCATCTGGCTTTTCATGCTGCCTCCGCCGAAGGAGCGTTCCGTCCGAACCCCCTGGGCGCGCAGTTCTGCCGCGAGTTCGAAGACCGGGGCTTGCGCGGCGTCGCCGAGGGCGACGATGTAGACTTGCGTCTCCTCATCCTGTGCCGGGGCCTTTTCGCCCGCCAGCTGCAGGAGCCGCTCTACCCCGATGGCGAAGCCGATCCCCGGCGTGGGGGGGCCGCCCAGATCCTCCACGAGGCCGTCGTAGCGCCCCCCGCCGCATACCGCGTTCTGCGCTCCGAGACTCTCGCTCGTCACCTCGAACACGGTGAGGCAGTAGTAGTCGAGACCGCGAACGAGCCTCGGGTTGATCTCGTACGCGACGCCCGCGCTTTCGAGAAGCCGGCATACGCCCTCCAGATGATTTCGGCAGTCGTCGTTCCAGAAGGCGTCTATCCTCGGGGCGCGCGCGATGATCTCCTGGTGGTCCGGGTCCTTGCTGTCGAGAAAGCGCAGCGGGTTGCGCTCGACCCGTTCGGCGATTTCAGCGCCCAGATGCCTGGTTTCTTCTCTGAGAAACTCCTTTAGGGCGGCGGCGTAGGCCGGGCGGCATTCCGCATCGCCCAGGTTGTTGATCTGGAGCGCCAGACCCTCGACGCCCATCGCATCCAGAAATTCCATGAGCATCACGATGAGTTCGGCGTCGACCGCCGGGTCCACGGAGCCGAACACCTCGGCGTCTATCTGGTGGAACTGCCGCAGGCGGCCCGCCTGGGGACGCTCGTAGCGGAACATGGGGCCGATGCAGAAGAGCTTGGAGACGCCCGGGCGGTTGTGGAGGCCGTTTTGCACGTAGGCGCGGCAGATCGAGGCGGTCGCCTCGGGGCGCAGGGTGATGGAGTCGCCGCCCTTGTCCTCGAAGGTGTACATCTCCTTCGAGACGATGTCGGTTTCCTCGCCGATGCCGCGCGCGAAGAGTTCGGTGCGCTCGAAGACGGGCACCCGGATTTCCCCGTAGCCGTAGCGCGCGAAAATCTCGCGGGCCAGACGCTCGGCCCCGTGCCAGTGCCTTGATTCTTCGGGCAGAACGTCTCTCACGCCGCGCACCGCCGTGAGCCTGGGCCGCGCCATCGCTATCCTCCAAAGGCCGCTTCGAACAGGCGGGGAAGGGCGGCGCCCGAGGGCTCCTGCACCGCCTCGCTCATGTACGGGCTGATGTCCGTCGGCTCGGGGTTCACCTCGAGCACGAACGCGCCGCCCCGCGAGGCCGTCATGGGCATCGAGGCGGCCGGCTGCACCGCGGCGGACGTGCCCGCCACGATCAGGTAATCGCAATCATCCACCGCAACCAGCGCCCGGCGCAACTGCTCGGGGTCGAGCATCTCGCCGAACCACACCACGTGGGGGCGCAGGAGGCTCTCGCACGCCTCGCACTTCGGGGGCAGGGGGTCGATGGGGACTTCGCGGTTCTCCCACTCGAGCGTGTAGCGCTCACAGCCCAGGTTCGTGCAGCGGACGCGCCAGATGTTGCCGTGCAGCTCCACGATCTCCCTCGTCCCGGCGACGCGGTGGAGGTTGTCGATGTTCTGCGTGATGAGGGTGAAGCGCTCGACGTGCTCCTCCAGAGAGGCGATGGCGTAGTGGCCCGGATTGGGGGAGAGCGGTTCGAGCACCTCGCGGCGGTAGTTGTAGAACTCCCAGACGAGCCCGGGGTCGGCGCGAAAGGCCTCAGGGGTAGCGAGTGATGTGGCGCTGTACTCGCGCCACAGGCCGCCCGCTCCCCGGAAGGTGGGCACGCCGCTCTCCGCGCTCACGCCCGCCCCGGTGAGGACGACCAGAGATTCCGCCTTCTTCAGGGCGTCTACCGCCTGCCTGCTGAACATCGTTTTCTCCATCGTCATGCGTGGGACATCGAACAATAGGCGAGAAAGTAGTCCATCGGCCCTTCGCGCGCAAACGGGGACGGAAGTTGACACGCGCGCGGATGCCGCCTAGCTTTGGCGGGTTTTGTATCTTCGAGGGAACCGGAGGAGTTTCAGGTGGCGCGAAACGGATCGCAGGTCCTGCTGGATGCGCTTCAGGAGAGGGGCGCGGAATACATTTTCGGCATTCCGGGCACGCTCACGCTGCCGGTCTACGACGCGATGATCGACGGCGCGGGCGCGACGCCCATCGTCACCCGCCACGAGCAGGGGGCGGGCTTCGCGGCGGACGGCTATGCCAAGGTCTCCGGAAACACGGGCGTCGTCTTCACCGTGCCGGGTCCCGGCGGCACGAACCTCGCCACCGCGCTCCGCTCCGCTTACGAGGACGCGGCGCCCATCGTCGCCGTTACGGCCACGCTCGCCGACAACATGCGTGAGAGGAGCGCCATCCACGACGTGGACATGGAAAAGGCGCTCGCGGGCTGCGTCAAGAAAGCCTTCACGCCCGATTCGGTCGCGGGCATTGCGCCCGCCGTCGAGGCGGCGTTCCGCTGGGCGGCGGCGGGAAGGCCCGGCCCGACGCAGGTGGTGATGAAGGCGGACCTCTTTCAGGCCGAAGAGGAGCGGGTGATCATCGCGCCCGAATTCGAGGGGCCGCCCCCCGCGCCTACTGCCGATGAGCGCGCGCTCGATGAAATCGCGGAGTCGATCCTGGCCGCCAGGCGTCCGGTGATATATGCAGGCAATGGAGTTGTGAGCGCCCGCTGCGAGAGAGAGGTGCAGCTTCTCGCTTCCAAACTCGGCGCGCCCGTCGTCACCTCCGTGAAGGGGCGGGGGATACTGTCTGAAGCCGATCCGCTCTCCTTCGGCCTGGTGCACTTCCTGGGCTGTGAGGAGATGCTCGAAGAGGCGGATTTGTGCCTCGCCTTGGGCACGGGCTTCGGGCAGTTCGCCACTTTCTACTTCAAGGCGCCGATGCCGAAGAATCTCATACAGATAGACATCGACCCCGAGCGGGTCGGACGGAATTACCCGGCCTCGGTGGGCCTGGTGAGTGACTTGAAGCCCGCGCTGGAGGGCCTGCTCAGGAGGGTCGCCGACGCAGAAGACTCCGCACTGTCTGAAGGACACGTCCGCGTGCGCGAAGGGAAAAGGCGGTATGAGGAGAGGCTGCGGTCGTTTCTGGCGCAGTCCGCCGCGCCGCCCTTCCACGGTCTTTTCGTGATGAAGACGCTGCGCGAGAACACCTCGCCGGATACGATTTTCGTCTCCGATTCTTCCGCCACCCAGAGCTGGCTCATGGAGCAGGCGTTCGTGATTCACCGCCCGAGAAGCATCCTGCTCTCAGAAGCCTACCAGTCGATGGGCTACGCCGTGGGTGCGGCTATCGGGGCGAAGCTCGGCGCGCCCGAGAGGTCGGTGTGCGCGGTCGTGGGAGACGGCAGCTTCACCATGACCTGCGGCGAGCTGGCCACGGCGGCGGCGCTCGATCTTTCGATCACCTATCTCATCTTCAACGATGGGGAATACAACGCGCTCAGGCATTCGCAAAAACACGTGTTCGGCGAGCGCTACATCGCCACCTCGCTCAACAACCCCGATTTCCCGGCCCTCGCGCGCGCGTTCGGCGCGCATGGCCACCGCGTGGAATCGGCGGAGGCGTTGGGGCGCGTCATCCGCGATGCGCAGGCTCAGGGCGGCGTCCACGTCATCGACTGTCCGATCGACCGGGACGTGCTTTCTTCCCGATGGACGCGGACGGTGAAATCCTTCCGGGGCGGAGCCGCCACCGCGCCGCCGCCCGACGCGGGCGACTGATTCGGGGCGGTTCCGCTCGTTGAATTGTTCACCGTAGGGACAGGTCGCGACCTGTCCCTACAAAACCATCGCGCCCGCCCACGCCGCGTGAACCTCCATGCCGCTACGCCCGGAACTGGCTTTTTCAACAACCTCGGCTCGGTTCACCTGGTATAGGCGGCTCGCCGATTTCTCTCTGCACGGCTTGAAAATCCAGGGGCCAGGCTCCTGCGAAAAGCACTCCACCGCGCGGCGCCGCTGCCTGGCCAGGCCTCGGCCGCGCGGTATCGTTCCGCATGAAAGTGCGCCCTGTCCGCCTCGCCGCCCGCCTGAACGCGCAGCATTCCGCCGCGCCAGGGGCGGTAGACCCCCAGCCTCCTCTGCCGTCTCCTCGTTTCCCGCCAAAGGTCGGCTTTCATCCATTTCACCCTCTGGGGAGCGGCCACGACGACGCGGGGCGGACGCGCCTCGAGCCAGTCGAGCACTTCACGTTTTCTGAGCAGGCTCTCGGGCAGGCGCACGAGGTCGTATCGCTTGCCCCGGAACCACTTTGCGTTGAACGCCGGGTATCTGGAGCGCAGCATGAGCAGCCAGCGCGAGCCCGGATTTTGAACCTCGAAACCCATCGCGCCTCCGCCCCACGAACGCAAGGAAACCCGCGTGCCGCCTCCGCGCATCCGCCAGATGATGCGGGAAGAACTCCGCCGCTTCCTGAAGCGGGAGCGATACGGCGCGGAAGTCCGGAGGTCGCCGATGCGAAGCAGGTTTTCGACCCGTATGCCCGTGGCGAACGCACTCGCGGCGAGCCCCTCTTTCGGGTACCTGGAGAGCGTGAGCATCGTGTGCCAGGTTTTTTCTTTTTCCCGCCGCATCAGGGGAGCGAGTACGTTTCCCCAGGCGTTGAAGCCGCCCGCCCGGCCGCCCGAGGCGTCGACTGCCAGGCCCTTCCCGTCGGGGAGTCGGAGAAAGAAGGCATCCAGATCGCCGGCGTCGGGAAGCAGCAGCGTGGTGCGCTCAGGTCTTGGGGACCGCGCGCCGGCGTCGGGGAGCAGGAGGAAAAACGTCAGGCAGCACACGCCCGCCCAAGCGAATCGCCGCCGGCGCGTCCGTCTCGACCGCAGGGCAAGGGCCATGAGGGCGTAGACGGAGGCGATGAGCCAGACCTGGGGGCTCGGCGCGACGATGCTGGCCCAGGGAATTTCAGAACCGTAAGTCGACACGAGAATCATGAACTGCGCGAGAGCGCTCGTGAGCCACGCGGCGGGGAGCAGGAGAGCGGCTCCGGCCACCGGTATGATGGCGGCGAGGGCGCTCGTTACGAAGGAGAGGGGCACGAGCAGCGAGGCGAGCGGGATGAGCAGGAAGTTCACGATCAGGCCGATGGGATGCGCCTGATGGAAATGCAGCGCCGTGAGCGGCGTGATCGCCGCGGTGACGACCAGCTGGATGACGGCGAGCTGATGCGCCCGCGCGAACCACCACTCCTTCTCCCAGACTCTCAGGCGCGCGTCGGGCCGCGGGAGCCTGTCCGCCGCCAGGATGATGGCGCTCACTGCCACGAAGGAGAGTTGAAACCCCACGTCCCAGATGAAGCCGGGCTCGGCCAGCAGGATGAGCAGGGCGGCGAGGAGCACGGAGTGGATCGCCGAGCCGGGCCGCTCCAGGAGCCGGGTGAGGAGATAGGTGACGATCATGATCGTGGCGCGCACCGTGGAAATCCGCGCGCCGCTCAGCAGGGCGAAAAGAATCACGAGGGGGATGACGCTGAGCGAGGCGAGTTTCGAGGGCATGAGCACGAACGGGCGCAGGGGGAAAACCCGGGGCGGAAGCCTGCGGAGAATACCTTGCAGACCGAAGAAGAAAAAAGCGGCGATGAAGCCCACGTGCAGACCGCTGATGGCGAGCAGATGCGCCGCTCCCGACTTCCTGAAGGCGTCTTTGAGTTCGGTGTCGATGCCGTCCCGCAGGCCGATGGTCATCGCCTCGATGAGGCCTGCGGCGCGCTCGGGGTAGACGGCGTTTATGTGGGCGCTCATGCGCTCGCGGAAGCGGAACAAGAGCCGCCGCCAGCCCCATTTCTCCCTTGGCTCCAAAAGGTGAACGTTGCGCACGGAGCCGTAGCCGACGGCGTGGACGCCCCGGAGGCGGAGAAACTCCCGGTAGTCGAACCCGCCGGGGTTCTTGAAGCGCTCGGGAGGCTTCAGGCGGACGCGCCGGATGAGAAGCCTGTCGCCCACTTCGGGGGTTTTCTCGAGCCGCGAGGCCAGCGTGATCCGCACGACGCCGGTCATGGGAACCTCGACGCCGCGGATGAGGGCGCGCTCCACATCGATGTAGATGCGTGGTCTGGGCGTCTGGCTGTCGTTCCGCTCCACGGGCCGGGAGAGATGGCCCGTTAGGTTCATGCGCTCATAGGGCATGTGGCGCAGCAGGTGGTGCGCCGGCGTCGCGCCGCGGTGGAGCGCGGGTATGGTGAAAGAAGCGATGAGCCCCGTGAACACGAGGAGCGTCGCGAGGAAGCCTTCGGTTTTTCCGCGGATGCGGCGGCTCATGGCGAGCACGACCGAGAAGGCCAGCACGAGCGCGGCGGTGAGGGTCGAGGCCGCGTCTCCCCGCTCGAAGTCGAAGGAAACCCCGCTGATGAACAAACCCGCTATGTACCCAATCGCCAGCAGATGCAGGGGGTGCACGTTCTCTCCATGTAAGGGAAACCCCCATCCTACATCAAAGTGCGCAGGGTGCGCATTCGTCCCTCGATACGGCGCGCAAGCGCGCCTACTCGGGATGAGGCAGATGGAGGGACGACGGGGCTTGTCCTGAGATTGTCGGAGGGCCGCTATTCAGGATGAGGCGGAGAGGATTTTTCCAACAGTCTCTCATCGGTCGGAATCGACCACCGCCGTCATTCCGGCGTCGTTGCCGTTTCTATTGTAGGGGCCGCATATATGCGGCCCTCCCCGTTCGTGGCATGCGGGTCGCATATATGTCGGACATATATGTCCGACCTACATTCCCTCCGACAAGGCGGTATCCCATCGCCGTCATGCCGGGCTTTTCCAAGAACCCCTCTCTCCTTCGCCTTCCGGCCCGCTCGTGGTAGGCTTCGCCCGGACTTGTGGATGAATCTATCTGGAGTAGATGGCGATGCGCATGCGCACCCTGGGGAAAACGGGCATCTCGGTATCCGAAATCGGTTTCGGCACGGGCGGGATCAGCCGCCTGATGGTGGGTGACGACCGCGAGGCGCAGCTCCGCGCGGTCCGCGGCGCGCTGGACGGCGGCGTGAACTTCTTCGATACGGCGATGGGTTACGGGAGCGGGAAATCAGAAGCCAACCTGGGCGCCGCGCTCAACAGGCTGGGGGCGGACGTCGTGCTCACGACGAAGATACGCCTCACCGCCGAGGAGCGCGAAGCGCCCGAAGAAGCGGTGGTCGCCTCGGTGGAGAAGAGCCTGGAGCGGTTGGGCCGACCCCGAGTCGACCTGATCCAGATACACAACTACGTGGCCCCCGGGAGGGACTGGCCGGTGGGGGAGGTGGTGCTCGATCTCCACGACATCTACGGCGTCGGCGGCGTGCTCGACGGCTTCATGGAATTGCGCGATCGCGGACTCGTGCGCTTTTTCGGCTTCACCGGAATCGGGCATCCCGCCGCGCTGTCCGAGATGATCGACAGCGGGGAGTTCCACACGGTGCAGGCGTATTTCAATCTGCTCAACCCGAGCGCGGCGTATCCCGTGCCCGAGGGTTTCAGCGCGGTGGATTACGGCCTGCTCATCGAGCGCGCAGCGTCCATCGGGATGGGGGTGCTGGCAATTCGCGCCCTGGCGCTCGGCGCGCTGACGGCGGAGCCGAACCTGCTGGGTTTTCTGGATGAGCGCCCGCCGGTTCTCTCTTTGGGTTCGGAGTACGACGAGGACGTGGCGCGCGCGGAGAAACTCTCGTTCCTCGTCCGGGAAGATTGCACCCTGGCGCAGGCGGCGCTTCGCTTCGTCCTGATGCGCGATGAGGTCTCCTGCGCCCTGGTGGGTTTCTCAGGCGAGGAGCAGCTCGCGGAAGCGCTCTCCTGCGTCGGCGCCGGGCCCTTGGCGGAAGATGAAATGCAAAGGCTCAAACACATTTGGGCGAGCGATTTCGCCTAGACTGAGAGCAAACCAATAGCAGAATCCATGGACACTCCCGGAAAAACGCGCTTCAGCCAGGCGTCCCTGTGGGCCTTGAGCTTCTCCCAGCTTCCCATCATGTTCGTCTATGCGAACTACCCGACCGCCATCCCGATCCTGAAAGCGGAATGGTCCCTCACCAATGCGGACGCAGGGGTCATCTATTTCGCGTTCTACGTGGGCTACGTCGTCGCCTCCGCCGTCCTCACCGGCGCGACGGACTATTTCAGCGCGAGAACGATCTATCTCTTCTCGGCCGCCTGGCTCGGCTTCACGAACCTCATGTTCCCCTTCTTCGCCGAGGGTCTGTGGACGGCGGCGCTGCTGCGGTGCGCATGCGGGGTAGGGCTCGCGGGCGTGTTCGGGCCGGGCCTTCGCATCGTGGCCGAACACGCCACGCCGGCCCTCAGGGCGAAGACGGTCTCGGGCTACGCCTTTTTCTTCACCTTCAGCGTGTCGGTCTCGATGTTCCTGACGGGTTATCTGCTCCCCGATTTCGGCTGGCGCTTCACCTTCGCCGCGGGTTCGCTGGGTCCCGTCATCGGCATCCTCATGGTGCTCGTCTGGGTGCCCGACCCGGGCAGGGAGGAATCGGGAAGCGGGGAGAAATTCACCTTCCCGCGCCTGCCGCTAAGATGCTGGGTGCTCATCGGCTCCTACGTCATGCACCGCTGGGAGATGTTCGCCTTCAGAGGCTGGGGAGTGACGTTCCTCGCCGCGGCGTTCGTGGCGCATGGGTTCCCGCGAGGAGTGGCCATCGACAACGCCGCGACGGCCCTGGCGTTCATGATAGCGATATCCGCCTTTTCGAATTTCATCGGCGCGTGGTCGGCCGACAGGTTCGGGCGGCTCCGGAGCATCGGGGGGAGTCTGCTTCTGAGCGGCGCGATGACCTACGGGATCGGCCTTCTGTTCCACGCGCCCATTCCGGTTCTGCTCGTCGTGGCGCTCGTCTGGGCGGTGACGATGGCCGTCGATGCCTCCGTTTTCCTGGTCGTGATGAGCGAAATCGCACCCAGGCGCCATTTGGGCACGGCGCTGGGCTGCCTCGCCGGGTTCGGTTTTCTCTTCGGCGCGCTCTCCTCCATCGAGGTGGGTTATATACTGGACATCACGAATCCCGGCTCGCGGGGCGAGGCGTTGCCGAGGGAGTGGACGGCGGCCTGGGCCTCGGTGGGCGTGGCCGTCTGGATCGGCCTGGGCGGAATCGTCTGGCTTTCCCGTATAATGAAGAGGCGGGCGCAGGATGCTTGAATTCCGGATGCGAAGCCGATACGCTCCCGCGCCAGTGAAGGGATGTGAAAATTCAAGCGCGGACATGATGAAAGGATAAGAAATCTTGAGCGAGCTTCTGGAAAAAGGAAGGACGCACGACTGCGGGTCGCTTCGCGCCACAGACGTCGGCGCCGAGGTCGTCCTCATGGGCTGGGCGGGGTCGAACCGGGACCACGGCGGGTTGATATTCATCGACCTGCGCGACCGCTACGGCGTCACCCAGGTGGTGGCCGATCCCTCTTACGACGAGGCGGCCCATGCCCTCGCCGAGCGGGTGCGCGGCGAGTGGGTGCTCGCCGTCCAGGGGGTTGTCATCGAACGCCCCGAGGGGATGGCGAACCCCAACCTCGCGACCGGCGAAGTCGAGGTCCGGATTACGAAGCTGGAAGTTCTGAGCGAGGCGAGAACGCCGCCCTTCGAGATAGAAGACGATTCCGATGCCGGTGAAGCGCTGCGCCTCCAGTACCGCTACCTGGATCTCAGGCGCTCCGCCCTGCGGGAGAATTTCATCAAGCGCCATCAGGCGACCCAGGTGATCCGCAATTTCCTGACGGAAAACCACTTCGTCGACGTGGAAACCCCGGTGCTCACCAGGAGCACCCCCGAGGGGGCGAGGGATTACCTGGTGCCGAGCCGGCTCGCGCGCGGGAGTTTCTTTGCGCTTCCCCAGAGTCCCCAGATGTTCAAGCAGATTCTCATGGTTGCGGGTTTCGACCGCTACTACCAGATCGTCAGATGCTTCCGGGACGAGGACCTGCGCGCCGACAGGCAGCCCGAGTTCACGCAGATCGACATCGAGTGCTCCTTCCTGAACCGCGAAACCTTCTTCGGCCTCATGGAAGGTCTGGTGGCCAGGATATGGAAAGAGGTGGGCGGGATCGAGATCGAGACGCCGTTCGAGCGGGTTCCCTACGCGGAGGCGATAGCGCAGTACGGAACCGACAGGCCGGACAGGCGCTTCGGCATGAAGCTGGCCACCTTCACCGACGTGGCTCAGGCGAGCGAGTTCAAGGTGTTCAAGGGCGCGGTGGAAAAAGGAGGCGTGGCGCGCGCCATGGCGGGGCCGGGCATGGCGTCGGCATCGAGAAAAGAAATCGACGACATCATCGCGCGCGCGCAGGAGCTGGGCGCGGGCGGTCTCGCCTGGGCGAAGCGAACGGAAAACGGGTATGAGTCGAACATCACCAAGTTCTTCCTGGATGGCCAGTTGGAGGAGATAGGCGCGCGAGCGGGCGCGAAAGTCGGCGATCTCTTAATGATGGTGGCCGACGCCCCGGCGGTGAGCGCGTCCGTTCTGGGGCACTTGCGCGAAGAAATCGGCGCGCGGCTGGGCCTCGTCGCCCGCGACGATGCGAAATTCGATTTCTGCTGGGTCGTGGATTTCCCGCTTCTCGAGTACGATGAGGCGGAGAAGCGGTTTCACGCGCTTCACCATCCCTTCACGGCGCCCGTGCCCGAAGACGCCCCGCTGTTCGATTCCGACCCCGGCGCCATCCGCTCCCAGGCCTACGACATGGTGGTGAACGGGAATGAAATCGGCGGCGGCAGCCAGCGAATCCACCAGCGCGGGGTGCAGCAGAAGATGTTTGCCGCCCTGGACATGGACGAAGAAGAGGCACAGCGGCGCTTCGGCTTCTTCATGGAGGCGCTCGAGTTCGGCACGCCGCCCCACGGGGGCATCGCGTTCGGCCTGGACCGCATCATGATGCTGTTGACGGGCGCTCCCTCCATCCGCGACGTCATCGCGTTTCCCAAGACCCAGAAAGCCACCTGCCTGATGACCGGCGCGCCCGCCTCGGTCGAGCGCCTCCAGCTCAGGGAGCTTGGCATCGACGGGGCGACTCGGTAGGGCGCGGGGTGTCCCCGAGGAAAAAGAAAACTCGCACCCGGGGCGACGCGCGTACGCTCGACCTCGATAAAATCCTGAGAAGCGGCGAAGCGCGCCACGAGGCGCCCGAAGGATTCCGCTCGGGCTTCATCGCCATCATCGGACGCCCGAACGTGGGCAAATCCACCCTGCTCAACCGCATCCTCGGGGAAAAGCTCGCCATCGTCACCCGCAAGCCGGGCACCACGAGGCGTCGGCTTCTCGGCGTCTTGAACACGGAGAGGGCACAGGCGGCTTTTTTCGACACGCCCGGTCTCGAGCGTCCCGCCTCGAAGCTCGGGCGCTTTCTGCTCGAAGAGGTGAAGGCCGCCTGCGCGGGAGCCGACCTCGCCCTGTTCATGACGGACGACGCCGAGGGCGAGGCGGACGAAAATGCGCTCGCGCTGATCGAGGATGCGGGCGTGCCCGCGTTTTTGGTCATCAACAAGGTGGACCGATTGAAGGATAAAACGAAGCTCCTGCCCGTTCTGGCGAAATACGCCGAAGACGACGGGTTCAAGAGCGTCTATCCCATCTCGGCGCTCAAGGGGGACAACGTGGAGCCGCTGGTGGAAAACATCATCGGGGCGCTTCCCGAGGGTCCGAGATACTTTTCTCCCGACATGACGACGGACGTGAGCGAATCACTCCTGATAGAGGAGTTCGTTCGCGAGCAGGCGTATCGCCTGCTGCACAAGGAAATTCCATACGCCGTGGCGGTGAAGGTACGGGAGATGGAGCGCGCCGGGCGTTCCGGCCTCTTGCACGTCGAGGCGGAAATTTATGTGGAACGGAAGAGCCAGCGGGGCATTCTGGTGGGCAAGGGGGGTGCTCAGATCAAGAAGATCGGAGAGTTATCGAGAACGGAGATCGAGCGGCGTCTGGGCGAGCAGATATATCTCGGCCTCAAGGTGCGCATCAAGCCGAACTGGCGGCAAAAGGATGCCGCGCTTTCCGAACTCGGGTATGAGAATGTCTAGACTTAGCGGTTCTGGGCGCGCATGCGCTTTTTGTGCGCGGCGAGTATCTTTCTTTTGCGCTTTACGCTGGGCTTCTCATAATACTCGCGCTTTTTGATTTCCGTGAGAATGCCTGATTTTTCGCATTGTTTCTTGAACTGTTTCAAAGCCTTGTCGATGGATTCGCCTTCGTGTACTTTCACTCCTGGCATATTGGTCGTGTACCTCCCGTTTGAGTTGTGAAGCGACAGAAAATAGAATCTTTCCGATCGCAAACTATCTCTCATCCGCCCGATTTCGTCAAGGCCTGAAAAAGAAGCCCTGTCGGGAGGCGTTTTCTTGGCTATTCTGAGCGACGAAACCATCGTCCTGGGCGCGCGCCCGTATTCGAACACGAGCCTGATCGTGACGCTTCTGACCAGAGGCCACGGCAAGGTGCGCCTCGTGGCCAAGGGCGTGCGGTCGGCGAAGTCGAGGGTAGGCGTAGGACTCGAACCCGCGAGCGAGAGCCACGTCGAATGGAGTCAGCGCGACGGTTCGGATCTGGGTACGATGCGAAAATGCGAGACGACGCGGGTCTACCAGCGACTCTGGAAGGACTATGAGGC
>WTGD01000144.1 GCA_011523725.1 Nitrospinota bacterium | reverse complement strand
CCTTGGGGTCCGCGGCCGTTTTCATGAGGGCGTGCTCCCGGGCGGGGCCGGTGATCTCCATCGGCGTGTCGGGGGTGTTCTTGCGGTTGTAGTGCGAGTCCTTGACGATCGCCCACTTGCCGTTCTTCTGCGCTATCTCGGCGATCGACACCCCGTGCGCGGCGGTGTTCTCTCGCTCGTCGTACGCGGTCGCAGCCTTTCCGCCGCCCTTCCCGCCGTGGATGATGCTTCTGTTCGTGTACTCGTTATTCACGGCAAGGACGTTCCTGGCGCCGGCGTGAAAGAGCGACATGCCGTCGTTGTTATCGCCGAAGGCGAGTTCCTGGCTCGCGCCCGTGCCGCGCGTGGCGTGGTCGAACTCAGGTCCTCGCGTCCACATGGGGTCGCCCCAGCGGGCGACGACATGCCAGCTATACCCTTTGGGCACGGTGACCGTATCGAGGCTGTTGGCGGGTACGGCCTCGAAGCCGAAGCGGTTCGCGTTCGCAAAGGCGGAGAGCGGGTCGATGCCCCCTGCGCTCATGACGAACGCCGTCGCGGCGAAGGCGGCCCCCCGGCCCAGGAAGCCACGCCGGGAGATCATCTTCTCCACCAGCTTCTCGAAATCCGTCGCCTCGGGACGCGGATAGTGGATATCGTCGAAATCATCCGGCGATATCTCATCCGCCGCGTCGTGCACCTGCTCCTCGTGCATCTTCTGCCTCCTAAGTTTTGAAAATAAGGCCTATACCTCGGCGCGCGAAACCCCGCGCCCGCATCAAACGATTCTCTTATCTGCGCGGATTATAGCGGCCCGCGGTGGCGCGCGCGTTACAAATTCATGGAAAGTTCATGAAAACAGACGGCTGGAAATGAAACAGCTGTCCCGTCGGTTACCCGATAACCTCGTCCGTAATGGCCGCCTCGCCGTACACTTCGGGGTTAAAGACGTCATAGGGCCGCTTTCCGTCGATGAAGCGCTCGATATTCATCACCGTTCGCAGGGCCATCTCCTCGCGCGTCTCGCGTCCCGCGCTGCCGATATGCGGGGTGAGAACGACGTTCGGCAGGTCTTTCAGTCCCGCTATCGGCCCCGGGTTGGGTTCGGGCACCTCGGTCTGATAGACGTCCAGCCCGGCGCCCCGAATCCGCTTTTCCCTCAGGGCCTTCTCCAGGGCCGCCTCGTCCAGAACGAGGCCGCGCGACGTGTTGATCAGGATGGCGCTCGGCTTCATGAGAGAGATGAACTCTTCGGTGATGAGACCCACGGTGTCCTTGGTGAGCGCCGGGGTCAGCGAGATGAAATCCGCTTCCCTGAACAAATCGTCCAAGGTGCGGAATTCGGCGGCCCCGAGGGCGAATTCCTCCGCCGGACTCAGGGGGGTGCGCTTGTTATAGATAATGCGCATATCGCAGGCAACGGCTTTGCGCGCCACCAGTTGACCGATCCGGCCCATCCCGACGATCCCGAGCGTCTTGCCGTAGAGGCGCGTTCCCAGAAAAGCCATCGACTGGTTCTGCCGCCAGCGGTCCTCTCTGAGGAATGTGTCCGCCTCCGGCAATCGCCACGCCGTCGCCATCAGGAGAGCGAACGTGAATTCCGCCGTTGTTTTCTGGGTCATGCTTTTCTGCCCCGAGACCGGGACGCCCCGGCGCGTTGCCGCGGCGAAATCGATGAACCTCGCTGAGCCATGCATGACGGAGACGAACTCCAACTCCTTCGCCGCCTCGAACACCCGCTCGTCGAAGGGGATCTCCCCGATGCCGAACAGTATGTGCTTGTCGCGCACGGCTTCCAGCAGCTCGGCTTCCGGGATCATGCGGTCGACATGCGGATACGTGGTCACCTCGCCCAGCGTATCCAGCTTGGCGGCTGCGACCTCCGGGATCGGTTGAGGCACGAAAATTCTTTTCATGATTTTCCTTCCCATTTATCGGGTGTCGAGAAAAAAACTCAAAAGCTGGAGGCGGCTCGGCCGCACCTGCCGACGCGGTTCCTGCGACCCGACTTCTCGATACCTTCCCATATCGAGCGCGAAACATCCAAACACCGAATCACGGCGGCAGAGGTTTTTCAACAACCCCGAGGGGTAAGGGTTTGTCACACCAGCAGGGACAGATCGCGACCTGTGGGACGACCCCGAGGAGGGTGTTGTCCCTACGAGTTCTCCTCTTCCCTGGCCGGGATTGGTCCCCAATCGAAGGGGCTCAAGTCGATTCGAGCGCAGCCTCCACCTTTTTCATGACGTCGGCCGGAACCCAGCTTTTCCAGACCTTGCTGGTTTTGAGAAAGTGGAGCGCGGTGACCTTCGCGTCGCCGCCGGCATCTTTTTCGAGATAGGAGAGCACCTCCGAGACGACTTTCGAGGGGAGCGAGTATTTTTCGAGGAACGCGACGATCTCCGGGTGCTTCGCAGCGAACTTCGTCGTGACCGTTTTGGGCAGCTCCATCGTCCGGTAGGCGACGGCCTTCCCGGGATTCCCCATGGCCGCCACCCCGCCCTTCTTGAGCGCGTTCACATGCTTCATCATCGCGTCCCAGTCGGCCTCGTTCCATTTTGGCTCTTCGAGCTGGACCAGATCGAGCTGGCCCAGGAGCGGCGTCGGCGCCCAGTAATAGGCCACGACCGGCTTTTTCTTGAGATACGCCCCCTTGATGGCCGCCGCGAGCGCGCCGCCCGAACCGGGCCGGAAGTTGGTGAAGTGCTCCTCCAGCCCGTAGGCGCGCAGCTTGACCGTATTGATGACCTCGCACGCCCAGCCGGGGATGCAGTTCACGAACCGGCCCCTGGAGGGCTCTTCGGGGTCCTTGAAGAGGTGCTTGTACTTCGCGAGGTCGTAGACCGACTTGAGGCCCGGGTTCGCCTCCTGGACGAAGCGCGGGATGAACCAGCCCTGTATGCTGTCGGGCGTGTTGACGCTCAGCTTCCTGACCTTGCCCTGCTTCTCCGCGAGGTCGTACTGATCCTTCGTGCTGTCGTACCAGAGCTCCATGATCAGGTCGTTCTTGCCCTGGTAGTGCGCCGCCATGGTCGGCAGCGTGCCGCCGTAGATGAGCCGCACCCGGCAGCCGTAGCCGTGCTTCAGGATGAAGGCGGCCACCTGGCCGTGAAAGTTGGCGCTGTCCCAGTTCAGGTCACCGATGCGGACCCGGCATGCGGCTTCCGCCCGGCTCGGGGAGACGAAGGCGCTCAGCCCGAGGATGACGACAAAAGCGGCGATAACCAAAGTCTTGGACTTCATGGCTGACCTCCGAAGCATGGGTTTTATAGGGTATCGATACGATATAGATACAGAATTCACACACTGCAAGTCAAAGCCGTGGAAACGAGGAACCAGCGGTCTGGTTCGTGATGAGAGATTGGGAATCACTCCCCCCGCTTCCCAAGCGCATGCCCAACCTGTAGATTGAGGCCCGCCGAATTTGCGGCGAACAACGCCCCGAGAACGCCTTAAACCCCGAGAACCGGATGAACCCCCAGCTCATTGCCGCATCCTACGCCATGTCCACCGCCGTGGTCTTCGCCACCTTCAGCGTGTGCATCCGCAAGGGCGGAGAGCACGCAAACGCCCTTACGGGCGTCTTCATCGGCCTGTTCACCTCCCTTCCCGTGATGCTCGCCGTCACCTGGTACTACTGGGAACCCGAATGGTGGAACCCGCCTGCGTTTTTCTTCTTCTCGCTGGCGGGCCTCACCGGGCCTGCGATGTCGCGCGTTTTTCTTTACCTGAGCATCTCCTACCTGGGCGTCGCGCGCGCGATGCCGTTCGTCTCGCTGACGCCCCTGTTCTCCACCTCGCTCGCCATCGCCTTCCTCGGCGAGCGGCCGGGCGCGCTCATCCTGGCGGGCACGCTCTGCATCGTCCTCGGCAGCGTCGCGCTCAGCTACAAAAAACCCGAAGACACCTCCTGGAAGCGAAAACACCTCTGGCTGGCGTTCCTGAGCGCCGTCGCCGCCGCGTTTTCGTTCCTTTTCCGGAAACTCGCCTTCGCCCACGTCGAGGCGCCCGTCATGGGCGCGACCCTCACAACGCTGGCGGGATTCGTCTTCCTCGTCACCTTCATCCCGCTGTTCCCGAAGAACCAGAAACCGAACCAGTTCGACCGCCCCAAGGCCTGGTACATCTTCGGGGTGTGCGGACTGTTGAACGCTATGGGGTTTTTCCTGCACTTCACCGCCTTGAACATCGGCGACCTCTCCATCGTCTCCCCCCTCACCTCGACGGCCCCTGTCTTCAGCCTGATCATGAGCTACTTCCTGCTCCGGAGCGTAGAGCGCATCACGCCCGCCATCCTCGTCGGCACGGCGTGCATGGTGGTCGGCGCGGCGCTCATCGGCTGGCGCATTCGTTAGAGAATACGTGATGGTGGGGGGACGCATGTTTCCGTAGGGGCGGGCCCCTGTGCCCGCCCGCATGGGGATGGGTGCCCCCGCTGTTGCGCTTCGCAGGGACAGGTAAGGGGGCCAGGGCGACCACAGGGGGTCGCGGACAGGCCCTTGCGCCTGTCCGGCTACGCGCATCTCGTGCATGGAAATGGACCCGTAGGGACAGGCCCCCGTGCCTGTCCTGACCAGTAATAACCACAGCGACCAGAAAATTCAGCAGGATTTTCCGTCTACGGCTTCAAAACACGGGCGGGCACAGAGGCCCGCCCCTACAAAACCTGACGAATCGAAGCAACCCACAAGCGCATCCCTTCCCCAAGGATAACGCTCATCCCACCACGCCAGCCGACGAAAAAACATCCCGCAAGCGTGAAAATTTCCGCTACAATGACCTATGCGCGCCGTGGGGGATGGTGTACGGGCGCGCGCCGGCCGCCTTTCGTCCCCCTGCCCTTGCGCGAGAGAGGCGCAGGAGCGAAATTGAGGGTAGGAGGGCAAGCCGATGATGATGTTCAGGTTTTCGCTCTACGGCTTCCTCAAGAACCAGACCTATTTCGAGCCCTTCCTCATTCTCGCCTTCCTGGAAAAAGACCTCTCCTTCTTCCAGATCGGGATTCTCATCGGCTTCCGCGAGGTGTGCATCAACATCTTCGAGATACCGAGCGGCGCGGTGGCCGACCTCTATGGCAGAAGGCGCTCGATGATCTTCTCGTTCCTCGCCTACATCGCCTCGTTCCTCGTATTCGGCCTTTCGGCTTCTTTCGCCGCGCTCTTCCTCGCCATGTTCGCCTTCGCACTCGGCGATTCGTTCCGCACGGGCACGCACAAGGCGATGATATTCGAGTGGCTGAGGATTCAGGGCCGCGAGAGCGAACGCACCCGCGTCTACGGCTTTACGCGTTCGTGGTCGAAGATCGGCTCGGCCGTCTCGGTCGTGATCGCGAGCGCGTTCATCTTCACGGGCGCGCGCTACAGCGACATCTTCCTGCTCGCCGTCATCCCCTATACGCTGAACATCGTGAACTTCATGGGATACCCCAATGAACTCGAAGGCGCGCGCGCGGCGGATACGAAAATCCCGAGCGTGTGGGGACACCTGAAAGACTCCATGCGCATGGCGTTCACCGACAAACCGCTGCGCGGCATCCTGGCGGAATCCATGAGCTACGAAGGCACCTACAAGGTCGCGAAGGACTACATTCAGCCCGTCATCCAGCAGGCCGCCCTCGGTCTGGCCCTGCTTGCCACCTGGCAGCAGAACCAGCGCGTGGCCATCCTGATGGGGGCGGTCTACTTCGTCCTGCACCTGCTCTCGAGCTTCGCCTCGCGCGGGGGGCACCGCCTCGTCGCCGCCACAGGCTCGGAGGAAGCGGCCGCGAAATCACTCTGGGGCGCCACCGCCCTCATCTACGCGGCACTCGCCTGGGGGCTCTGGACGGGCTGGGAGTCGGTGGTCATCGCGGGGTTCGTCGCCCTGGCCGTGCTGCAGAACTTCTGGCGTCCCGTGCTCATCAGCCGCATCGACGCGCATAGCACGCCCGAGGCGGGCGCGACGATACTCTCTGTGGAGACGCAGGCCAAATCGATCCTCGCCATGGTGCTCGCTCCCCTCATCGGCCTTTGCGTGGACGCCTTCGGCCTGGTGGGGGTGGGCGTCGTCGCAGTACTTCTCACCCTGCCCTTCGCCCTCACGAGCCTGGGCGGCACGCGAGAGAGAGCAGTCCACCAGCCCTAGACGGACGATCCGTTCCATATCTGGATTCAGCCGGAATGAAATGGTAGAGTCGACGCACTTGGCTTTCGAAGTGTCCGATTCAAAACCACTGTCCGTTGACGGAAGTACACGGAAAAAGGGGCGGCGTGCCCCGCCCCGGGGAGCACAAGGTGAACGACGCCGACAACCGAGACGATTTGAGCATCACTCTCGGGATCGAGGAGGAATTCTTTCTCGTCGATCCCGTATCGCGCGACCTCCTCGCCGATCCCGACCCGGCCATCTTCGAAGCCTGCGAGGCCCGCATCGAACCCCACAAGGTCACGCGGGAGTTGCTTCGCTCCCAGATAGAGACCAACACGCGGGTGTGCGAATCGGTGGCCGAGGCGCGCGAGGCGCTGCGCGAAACAAGGCGTATCGTCATCGAGGCGGCGGAGGCGCACGGAGCCGCGGTGATGGCCGCCTCCACCCATCCCTTCGCGCAGTGGCGGGAACTGGCGGTCACGGCCAAGGAGCGCTACGAGCGTTTCGCGATGACGTTCCAGGAGAGCATCCGCCGCCTGGTCATCGGCGGGATGCACGTCCACGCGGGCTTCGGCGACCCCGAATCGCGCATCCGGGTCATGACGGCCATGCGCCGCTACCTGCCCGCGATTCATGCGCTTTCCACCTCCTCGCCCTTCAACGGCGGGCACGATACGGGCTACAAGTCCTACCGCCTGAATCTCATCGGCAACCTCCCGCGCACCAGTTTGCCCGGGCCGCTGTACTCTCGGGCGGAGTTTGATGAAATCATCTCCGAATACCGGCGAATGAAGTTCATCGAAACCGGCAGCGAAATCTGGTGGGACATCCGCCCCGCCCACGCCTTCCCGACAATCGAGCTCCGCATCTGCGACATCTGCCCGCGCATGGAGGACGCCGTCTCCATCGCGGCGCTCTACGTCTGTCTGCTGCGGTGGCTCATGCGCCAGGACGAAGCGGGCGCGCTGCCGCCCGAGCCACTCACCGAGGTCATCGCGGAGAACCGCTGGGTCGCCCAACGCTACGGAACGCTCGCCTTCTTCGGCGATACGACGTACGAGAACGCACGGGTGGACATCGACGACTTCATGCGCGACCTCGTCGAGACGCTCGCGCCCGACGCCCGCGCGCTCGGGTGCGAGGCCGAAATCCGCCACACGCTCGCCATCATCCGCCAGGGCAGCGGCGCGGACCGCCAGGCCGACCTCTACCGCCTGCGCCGCCTGGAGGGAGATTCGGATGAGGAGGCCCTGCGCCGGGTAGTGGATCTGGTGCTCGCCGAAACGCGGGAAGGCGTTTTCTGAGCGTCGGCGGGAAAGGTGCGCCACGGCTCCAACCACGATATCTATCGGCATCCGCGCAAAAGCGGAACGATTACGCTGCCGCGCCACCGGACGCTGAGGCCGGGTGTCGTCCGTACGATTGCCGCACAAGCCGGATGGACAGACCAGGAGGCGCGACCATGACCCGATATCCCGCACTGATCGATGGTGAGGAAGGCGCATACGGCGTCATCTTCCCTGATCTTCCCGGCATTGCCGCTATGGGCAAGACCCTGGATGAGGCGCTCGTCAACGCCGAGGAAGCGTTGCGCGACTACGTGATTGAGGCGGAAAAGCACGACGAGGAGGTTGTCGCTCCGACCGCCATCGAGAACGTAGACACTCCGCCCGGGTTCGCGCTCGTCTCCATTCCGATGATTCGCCTCTCGGGACGCAGCGTCCGCGCCAATCTGTCGCTTGACGAGGGCGTCGCCGCCTTTATCGACGGCGAAGACGCCAGGCGCGGGATGACGCGCACGGCCTACGTCGAATGGATGGCGCGTCGCGTCGCGCAGATGGGGGGATAGCGTCGCGCTCGAAAACAATGGTCCGCATGGCGGATTCGGCGATGTACGCGCCCACCGGGAAACAATAGAAGACGCTTGGGGCTGACGGATGCTCCGCCTGGAAGGCGATTAGCAGAGAAGAGGCGCTGCGCCAGGTGGTGGATTTTGTGCTCGGCAAAACCAGGGATGGCGTGTTCTGAGTGTAGGTTAGCTAGAGCCGCCTTTGCCTTTTCTCCGTCTGAATGTAGAATGGGGTTCATCTCATTCGCCCGAAGATATTCACGCCGCCCAATCACTACTGAACCGAAATCTGGCTCGACATGAAACCAAGAGCGCCCAGAAACCGAACGCTCACCTGTAGTCGAGAGGAATTGGCTTGCCTGTCGGCCAAAATCCTCTACGCAGAAGATATGATCCCCGCCCAGGATACCAGCGGAAAAATCATTTGCGGCGATACGTTCGAGATAGCGGAAAATCTCCCAAAGGGATTCGTCGATCTACTCATTCTCGATCCTCCCTACAACCTTTCCAAAAACTATAACGGCCACCTCTTCAAGGAAAAGGACAAGGCGGATTACCAGGAATGGTTTCAGCGCGCCCTCATGCTCTTGACCCGGGCGCTCAAACCGACGGCATCGGTCTATGTGTGTTCCGACTGGAAAACCTCCACCCTCATCTCTCCGGTTCTCGAAAGACATTTTCACGTCCGCAACCGCATCACCTGGGAGCGGGAAAAAGGACGCGGAGCGAAATCGAACTGGAAGAACAACACCGAGGACGTCTGGTTCTGCACGGTTTCGGACAATTATTATTTCGACGTGGATTCCGTGAAATTGAAGCGAAAGGTCCTCGCGCCCTACAAGGTGAACGGCGAGCCCAAGGACTGGCGCGAAGAGCGAAGCGGCAACTATCGCCTCACGCACCCTTCCAACATCTGGACGGACGTAACCGTCCCCTTCTGGTCGATGCCCGAGAATACCGACCACCCAACGCAAAAACCCGAAAAACTCATCGCAAAGTTCGTTCTCGCCAGTTCCAGGGAGGGCGATTTCGTGCTTGATCCATTTTTGGGCAGCGGAACCACCGCCGTCGTCTCCAGAAAATTGGACAGGAATTTCTGCGGGATAGAAATTAACGAGGAATACTGCTGCTGGTCGCTTAAACGCCTGGAGATGGCCGCATCGGAACCCGCGATTCAAGGATACGCGGACGGCGTTTTCTGGGAGAGGAATTCCCTCGCCGATCAGCGCGGAGCCGAACCACAACCTTCGAGACAAGAAAAACTCGCCCTATGAGGTCGTCTTTTTATTACGACGGCCATTATCGGGAGGTGGCCGAGAAAGTTAAAGACTACATCAACGCCTTGGCCCATGACCTAGCCCCTGAAAACATCAACGATACGAGAGCTACCGGAAGCGCAATCGAGTCGCTGATTTCAAAAAAATTCGACACGTTTCTGGGGGATTGGTGCGCCGAATACAAGAACAAGAATTGTTTTTCGCGCAGGTCGATGGAGGACATCGCCTTCACCGACAAGGAAGGCTTCTATTCCGCTGTTGACGTAAAGACTCACAGGGAAAACACCAAATTCAACATGCCGAACCTGACATCGGTGAGACGGCTGGAGAGGTTTTATAAATCGGACACGAATATATTTTCACTGCTCATGGTCAAGTACGCCATCGAAGGCGGTCGCTTGAGAGCAACGAAAGTCATTTTTTCTCCAATCGAGTACCTCGACTGGGAATGCCTTACCGTGGGAGCGTTGGGATGGGGACAACTCCAGATCGCCGATTCCAACGACATCAGGGTAAATCACCGTTATTCGCGCAAGAAATGGATGCTTCAGCTTTGCGACGCCATGTCCGATTTCTATCCCAAGGAAATCCAGAAAATCAAAAAAGTCCGCATGGGCAGATTCGAGAATGCGAAAACATATTGGGAATCCAAAGAGGACGTTTGGGCCTGACGAAACGTCTTCCATCCCACTTTTTCGGCCCTCCTGCATCAACGTCTCATCCCCCAAACCCCTGCTCGCATTGACCGCTTGCGTCGAAACAAACTAGACTGCGCCCATTCAATATACATGGCGGATGCGCGGCCCGGTGATGCGCGCAAGATGGGACGGAAACGTGCGAAACATCGAACGAAATCTCTCCTGGATTCTCCTGCTCTCGCTCCCGCTGATGCTCACCGCCCAGGTCATCGCCCGCTACGTCTTCTTCACCTCGATCAGCTGGATCGAGGAGTTCTCGCGCATCGTCTTCATCTGGTTCATCTACCTGGCGATCAGCTGGATCATCTTGCAGGGCCGCCACATCCGCGTGAACGCCATCGAGATGCTCACGCCCGCCTCCTGGGCGCGCCCGATAGTCTTCTTCTCCGATTGCCTTTGGATGGCCTTCAACGTCCTGATGACGTATTACGGCTACCTCTTCGTTTACAGCGAGATAGAGGTCTGGTCGGAAACCGACATCCTCCAGATCCCCGAAGCCGCCGTGCACGCGATCATCCCCATCGGGTTCGGGCTGATGACCATACGCCTCGCCCAGTACATGTACCGCGTCTACGTGGTCGGCGGCCCCGAGGTCGTCTATGAGGTCGAAAAACAGGAGGAGGAGCGATGAACATGCCCCTCCTGCTACTCGGCTCCCTCGCGGTGTTCCTCTTCATCCGCGTGCCCGTGGGCGTCTCCCTGGGACTGGCCTCCATCCTCGTCTACTACGCCACCGGGGAGCGCTTCGAGAGCCTCGCGCTCTCCTACTACGATGGGCTGGACAAGTTCCCCTTCATCGCCGTGCCCATGTTCCTGCTCGCGGGCGCGCTCATGGAAAAGGGCGGCATCAGCAAACGCCTCATCTCGGTGGCGGACTGCTTCGTGGGCAACGTGCGGGGCGGCCTCGCCCACGTCACCATTCTCGCGTGCATGCTTTTCTCCGCGATTTCGGGCTCCGGCCCCGCCACGACGGCCGCCGTGGGCGGACTCATGATCCCCACCATGCTCAGGCGCCAGTACGACAAGAACTACTCGGGCGCAGTATCGGCCTGCGGGGGGACGCTCGGCATCCTCATACCGCCGAGCATCACCCTGATCGTCTACGGCGTCAGCGCCGATCAGTCCGTCACGCGCCTGTTCATGGCAGGCTTCCTGCCCGGCATCCTGCTGGGCTGCATGCTGATGTGCTGCGCCACCATATTGTCGCGCTTCATGACGGTGGATTCCGATTCCGAACCCTTCTCCGTCGCGCGCACGCTGCGCACCTTCTGGGAATCCCGCTGGGCGCTTCTGGCGCCGGTCGTCATCATCGGCGGCATCTACGGCGGCTTCGTGACACCCACGGAGAGCGCCGTCATCGCCGTGCTCTACGGCTGGGTGATCGGCATGTTCGTCTACAGGGAACTCAGCTGGCAAAGGACGCGCGAGTGCCTGGAAATCGCGGCCCTCATCACCGGATCCATCGCCATCATCTGGGGGGCCTCACTCGCGTTCGGCGAACTCATCACCATCCATCAGATCCCCCAGTTGGTGACGGCCTTCATCCAGCGCGTTACGACTTCGCCGTTCATGATCCTCATGCTCATCAGCCTCTTCCTCACCTTCGTGGGGATGTGGCTGAACACCATGGCGCAGGTCATCATCCTCACGCCGATGTTCCTGCCCGTCATCCAGGCGGTGGGCATCGACCCCATCCATTTCGGCATCGTGTTCGTGGTGAACTGCGAGATCGGCTACCTCACGCCGCCTCTGGGCACGAGCCTGTTCGTGGCGATGGGCATCGCGGACACGACGCTGGGCGCCATCGCCAAGGCGGTGCTGCCGTTCATCGCGACGATGTTCCTGTGCGTCATCATTCTCTCGCTTTTCCCCGGCATCTCCCTCTTCCTGCCGAACCTGGTACTCGGCAGATGAGGGAGCGAATAAAAAGGAGGCAAGACATGCGACATCTGAAACAATGCTTCACGGCGATAGTGGTTGTCATCCTCGCCGCCGCGCTCATCGGCTTCACGGTTCCGAAGGCCGAGGCCGCCAAGTACGTGATGAAGTTCGCCCACAACAACCCGCCCAAGCCGCAGCTTCTCTACCAGGCCATCGCGCTGACCATGCAGAAGAACCTGAAGGTCTATTCCAAGGGGGAGATCGACATCCAGATATTCCCCTCCTCGCAGCTCGGCAAGGACCGCGTCGCCGCGAAGAAGGTGCAACTCGGCTCGGTGCACATGCAGGTCGTGGCGTCGAACAACATCACGGCCTTCGACAGGCGGCTCGACATCTTCACCCTGCCCTTCATGTTCGGCAGCTTCAAGGGCGCCGTGAAGGTGTTCAACAGCGACGTCGGCCAGAGCATCGGCGAGAATTTCCGCAAGAAATCGGGCATCCGCGTGCTGGGCTTCGTCGCCACGGGCTTTAGGAACATGATGAACAGCAAACACCCCATCATGAAGCCGGCGGACCTCGGCGACCTGCGGATGCGGATCGCGAAAAACCCCATCATGGTGCAGACCTACAAGGCGCTCGGCGGCAGCACCATCGGCATGGCGCCGACGGAGCTGTTCAGCGCGCTCAGCACCAAGACGGTGGACGGCCACGACGGCGGCTCGAGCTGGGCGTGGGCGCAGAAGCTCTACGAGGTGCAGAAGTACCTCTCCATCACCCGGCACCAGCTCGTGGCGGGCGCCCTCATCATGAACGAGAAGTACTACGCCAAGCTGCCCAAGCACCTGCAGAAGGCCGTTCAGATGGCCGCGCGCGACACCATCGCCTGGGCGAACGCCTACGCGGAAGAGAACGAGAAGGACATCATGAAAGGCTTCGCCGAAAAGGGCCTCACGATCGCCAGTCCCGATCTCAAGCCCTTCCGTAATGCAGTGAAGCCGGTACACAAGATGTTCGCCGACAAAGTGGGCGGCATCGACCTCATCAACCGCATCCTGAAGATGCAGGAAGGCTAGTCAACCTCTAGGCGCGCGGCGGCACGGGCCGCCGCGCGCGGCTCGTCTACATCGGCGACGGCGCGAAAG
>WTGD01000230.1 GCA_011523725.1 Nitrospinota bacterium | reverse complement strand
CATCTGGAGAACTCGAAGCAGTGAAAACCGTAGAGGAAATACGTGAAGAGATTATCAGAAAAGCAAGCGAGAACGAGGCATTCCGCGCCGAATTGCTGGCCGACCCCAAGGCCGCCATTGAGCAGGAATTGGGGGTCGCCATTCCCGAGGGGTTCAAGATCGGCGTGCACGAAGACAACATCATGAGCATCAACCTGGTGTTGCCGCCGGCCGAGTTGAGCGAGGCGGACCTGAGCGCCGTCGTGGCCGGTTCGCAGACCTGGCAACAATTCGCCAACGCCTGGAACAGCTTGAACCAGAACTCCTGATACGATATATCAAAAGAGAGCAACAGTCCGTTCGGCCGGTTCGTTGAAAAACCCCGGAAGGGGTAGGTTCGGGATGCCGCTTTGCGGGTTTGAACGGCGTTGCGGCCCGCGTCGCAGAACGAAGGCCGGGGAGCCGCGTTTGCTCATCGCCGTTTTGCCCCCAATGTATGCGTCCCGCTCGAAAACAGGATTCGATGATGTCTGAGAATTTCGGGGACGTCTTTCCAAGGTTGCGCCGCTTTGTTCCACCGGCCCTGCTCGATGGCCCGTGGTGGGACCGCCTGGTGGAGCGCGTCGGGGAGCTTCCCGGCTGGCTGACCCTGAATTACGCGGCCTTCGAGTTCCGGCTGGGAGACCCCGCGCCCGCCGCCGATTATTTCGTCTCGGTCGCGCCCGGGCGTCCGTCCATGGAGTATTACGTCCACCTCGGCGAGGCCGCAAAGCCCGACTCCGCGGAGGCGGCCCTCGGCCGCGTCTACGCCCTGATGAACGGGACGCCCTCCCCTTCCGAATCGTCTCTCGTCGGCTGGTTCAGGGCGTCGATGCTCGGATACGACATTGCGGAGGTTCCCCGGAGCCGGCGACCGGCCCCGGGCGTGTTCCTGGCGCTCAAGCCTCAATCCGAACTGGATGAAGACGCCGCGGGCTCAAGAACGCCCCGCCGCCTGGCCGCCACCATAGCGAGCGCCGTGGGGTGGGAGGAGAACGAGGAGGAGCGCCTCGCCGTGGAGCGGGCCTTCGCCGCCCTGCCCCGCACCGGCGTGGTGGACCAGATCGGCGCCGCGCCCGAGCGCGGGCCGCGCCTCATCCGCCTGATCGTGGACGGGGTGAAATTGCGCAACGTGCCCGCATTCCTGAAACGGCTGAAATGGGACGGCTCCATCCAGAAAGTGATGGACACGCTGGAGGAGATGCGCGATATGACGCCCGTCTTCCGGCTGGCGCTCGACGTCTCCGCAAACGGCGTGGCGCCGCGTCTGGGTCTCGAGATGTACAGGCCGAGAAAACCCTCGAACCTCGACTACTGGCTGACGTCGGGGCGCAACGCCTGGCGTCCCGTCGTGGACTACCTCGAGCAGATGAAATGGTGCCTGCCGGAGAAGGGAGACGGCCTCCGCGCCTTCCCGGGAATCGAGCGGCTTTTCGAGGAGAAGGGCATGTCCATCCTGTACAAGGGAATCAACCACTTCAAGCTGTCCATCGAGGGCGACGCCGTGGAAGCCAAGGCCTACGCCGCCCTGGCCTACTTCCGGCTCTACGCCGACTCGGAGGGTGAAGGCGGCGACGCGTGACGGGGGGATGACGGGCGGCCCGCCGTCTCCCGAAAATCCACGCCTGCAGGGGTGCGTATATGCGCCCCTCCGACCCGTAAATTCCGATAAATACCGATAAATTCACGGGGTTTTTCGATAAATTTCAGAAAAGATATCTCGTTGAATTATATGAGGTTAAGTCGAATCGATCCCGCAGATTGACACCTCGGGGGCCTCTTCCTAATATGGGGGCGTTCTTGGGAAGAGGCATCCGGATCATCAATGAGGAGTGGATATGGGAACCTGGAAACGGGTGTGCGCACCGGCTTTCGTGGTGCTGGCGGCGGTAGTTTTTCTCCCCTCTTTCTCCGCAGGCCAGGACGAGCAGACGTTGCGCGGCGTTCAAAGGGTGCGCGTGCGGACGATGAAGAGCATCAGCCGCGCGATGCGCCGCGTCAAGGTCTATACGAAGAAGGCGAACTACGAGCGCGTCGCGGCGGCGGCGGAGGAAATCGCGCTGCTCTCGGCGGCGATTCCTTATCTGAGCCCCAAGGGCAGCGCTTTCGGCAAGACGCGGATCAAGGCGGAAGTCTGGAGCCGGTTCGACGATTACTCGAAAATCGCCAGGGATTCGGCGCAAATCGCGAGAGACGTCGCCAAGGCGGCTCAGGCGAAGGACAAAAGCGCCGTTCTCAAGACGTTCAGCGCCTTGTCCGATAGCTGTACGCAGTGCCACAAGCCGTACCGGAAGAAGAAAAGAAAATAGACCCAAGCTCTCTTCCATCAACAGATTCGAGGACGCGCTTGATAACCCAGCCCACCATCCCCGGGCCCGACCCGGATACGAAACCGCCGAAATTCAAGGTCCCCGCGGGGGCGGCGGATTGTCATTTTCATATTTTCGGACCCGAGACAGACTATCCCTATGCGGAGCCAAGGCGCTACACGCCCCCTCAGGTACTGGAGAGCGATTACCGGAAGATGGCCGACGCCCTGGGTCTCGCGCGGGGCGTCGTGGTGCAGGCGAGCCCCTACGGCGCGGACAACGCGAGGGTGATCGAGGCGATCCGCGTCCTGGGGCCGGGCTATGTAGGCGTGGGCGTGGTGGATGCGGACGCCTCCGAGGAGCGGCTCGACGAGCTGAACCGGCTCGGCATCCGGGGGACCCGTATCAATTCGGCTTCGGGGGGCAGAAGCGGGATCGAGCGTATGGAGGAGCTGGCCGCCAGAATCAGGGATTTCGGCTGGCACATGCAGTTTCACATCCATGCCGGGCAGTTGCCCGAATACGAAGAGAAGATACGGAAGCTGCCAGTCGGCGTGGTTTTCGATCATATGGGTCTTTTCCCCGCGGACATGCCGCTGGCGCACCCTGATTTCCGGATGCTGCTGCGTCTACTCGAAAGAGGCGACGTGTGGGTGAAACTGAGCGGCGCCGATCGCATCTCCAGGAGCGGCGCCCCTTACCGCGAGGCCATTGCCGTGGCGCGCGCCCTGATCGACGCCGCACCCGATCGGGTGGTGTGGGGTACGGATTGGCCGCACACGAACGTGAAGCCCACGATTCCCAATGACGGTGATTTGATGGACCTTCTCGCGGAATTCGCGCCCGAGGAGCGAATGCGCAGGAAAATACTGGTGGAGAATCCCTGCGCGCTCTACGGGTTCCGTGAGCGGGAAACCTCTTGAGGCGGGGTTGTTGGGAAAGTCACATTTTCTTGATTTGGCGAATGTAGTCGAGCGAAAAGGGGGTCCGTAGGAACAGGCCCCCGTGCCTGTCCGAGACCCCTGGTCAGCCCCCCAGTTTTTCTCCCAGTATCTCCTGTAAGGCTTTGGGGTTGGCTTTGCCTCCTGTCGCCTTCATCACCTGGCCGACGAAGAAACCCATGAGCTTGGTCTTCCCGCCCCGGTAGGCTTCGACTTCTTCGGGGTTCGACGCAATCACATCTTCCACGACGCTCTCGATGGCGCTCGTGTCGGTGATTTGCCGAAGCCCCTTCTCTTCCACGATGGCCTCGGGGCTTTTTCCGCTCTCCGCCACCTGGTCGAACACCGTCTTTGCGATTTTTCCGCTGATGGTGCCGTCGTCTATGAGCGAGAGCATTTCGGCCAGCCGCTCGGGGGATACGGGGCATTCCTCGATGGCGATCTTCTTCTCGTTCAACAGGCGCAACACGTCGCCCATCACCCAGTTGCTCGCCGCCTTGGCCTGCTCTTTTCCGGTCGCCGCGACGACCCTGTCGAAATAAGCGGCCAGTTCCTTTTCCGAAGTGAGAACCTCCGCATCGTACCGGGGGAGGCCGTAGTCGTCCTGAAAGCGCTTGCTTTTCGCATCGGGCAGCTCCGGCATTTGCGCGCGGACTTCATCGAGCCATTCCGCATCCACGGTGAGCGGCACCAAATCGGGGTCCGGGAAATAGCGGTAATCGTGCGCGTATTCCTTCGATCGCATCCCCCGCGTTACGCCGGCGGACTCATCCCAGAGCCTGGTCTCCTGATGAATGACGCCGCCGGCATCCAGGATTTCGCGCTGGCGTTTTTCTTCGAACTCGAGCGCCCGCCTCAAGTTCCGGAACGAATTCATGTTCTTGATTTCCACCTTCTCGCCGAATTTCTCCGAGTCTTCCGGCCTCAGCGAAATGTTGGCGTCGCACCGCAGGCTGCCTTCCTGCATGTTGCCGTCAGATATACCCAGGTAGCGCACCAGGGTCCTGAGTTTCCTCATATAGGATTCGGCGTCCTCGGGGTTTCTCAGTTCGGGTTCCGAGACGATTTCGAGCAGCGGCACGCCGGCGCGGTTCAAGTCCGAATACGAATGGTTCGGGTCTCCGAGTTCATCGCCATGAATCAGCTTGCCAGCGTCTTCTTCCATGTGGATTCTCGTGAGGTTGACGTTCACGTCCCGCCCTTCCCTAGTGACGAAATGAACGCTTCCCCCCGAGCAAATGGGTTCTTCGTATTGAGAGATCTGATATCCCTTGGGGAGGTCCGGGTAGAAATAATGCTTTCGGGCGAACCGGCAGACCGGCGCAATCTCCGCCCCGACGGCCAGCCCGAGCCTCAGGGTGTATTCGATGACCTGCCGGTTCAAAACCGGCAGTACGCCGGGCAGCCCCAGGTCCACCGTGCAAGTGTGTTCGTTCGGGCCTCCTCCGAATGCGGCGCTCGAGGCGCAAAATATCTTGCTTTTCGTGTTCAGCTGGGCATGTACTTCAAGGCCGATAACCGTTTCGTACGCCATCATCCCCCTCAATCAGAATGCGGGTCACAGTGGCGGGAGCGCTTCATGATGCGTCGTCGCTCTTTCGAATGCCGCCGCTGCCTGAAGAATCGTTTTTTCGGCAAATGGTTTTCCTACCAATTGAAGCCCGATCGGCAGCCCTCTTGAAGTGAATCCGCAGGGCTGGCTGATGCCGGGAAGACCGGCCAGATTACAGGGTATGGTCAAAATATCGGAGAGATACATGCTGATAGGATCAGCGAGACGCTCGCCAATCTCGAAAGCGGGCGTCGGCGCCGTGGCCGACAGCACGACGTCGACCTCCTCGAACGCGGTCATGAAATCCCGGCAAATCAGTGTGCGGACCCTTTGCGCTTTCGTATAAAAAGCGTCGTAATATCCCGAAGACAGCGCATAGGTGCCCAGCATGATTCGGCGCTTTACCTCGTCGCCAAAGCCGTTTTCCCGACTGGCCGCGTACATGCCGAACAGGGAGCCATACGCGGATTCCCCTTCTTGGCGCACGCCGAAGCGGACCCCGTCGTAGCGCGCCAGGTTGCTGCTCGCCTCCGCGGGGGCGAGGATGTAATAGACAGGCAGGGCGTATTCGGTATGCGGGAGAGAAATTTCGAGAGTTTCCGCCCCTTGCTCTTCGAAGACGGCAATCGCCTTTTGAATCGCCGCCTCAACCTCGGGGTCCATCCCCTCGATAAAGTATTCTTCGGGAATACCGATCTTCAGACCCCGGACGCCGGCTTCGAGATTTTTCGTGTAATCGGGGACCGGCTCATCGGCCGAAGTGGAATCACGGGGGTCGTGACCACTGACGGCGCCCAGCAAGATGGCCGCGTCCCGGATATTTTTCGCAAAAGGGCCGATTTGGTCGAGAGAACTGGCGAAGGCGATGAGTCCATAGCGTGAAATGCGTCCGTAAGTGGGCTTCATGCCCACGACGCCGCAGCATGCAGCCGGCTGACGTATGGAGCCCCCGGTATCCGAACCCAGGGAGACGACGCAGGACCGCGCCGCGACGGCGGCGGCGGACCCGCCGCTGCTGCCTCCCGGGATGGTTTTCAGGTTCCATGGGTTGTGGGTCGGGCCGAACGCGCTTTGCTCGCACGATGAGCCCATGGCGAATTCGTCCATGTTCAGTTTGCCGAGTATGACCGCGCCTGCGTCCTTGAGCCGGGCCACGGCGGTGGCGTCATACGGGGCTTTGAAATTTTCCAGAAATCGGGAAGCGCAAGTGGTCTTGGTACCCCTCATGCAAAGAAGGTCTTTTACGGCCACAGGGACTCCGAGAAGGGGAGAATCATCGTCTCCGGCGCCGATTTTCCGATCGGCGGCGCGGGCGGCGCCGATGGCCTCGTCTTCGAGAACGCTCAAATAGGCGTGCACTCTCGCTTCGGTCTCGCCGATGCGCTCGAGATAGGCTCTGGTCAGCTCCTCCGCGCTGAATTCCCTTGCTCGCAGGCTTTCGAGAATTTCCGTGATGCCGAGTTGAAGCAGTTCGTTCATTCGTACTCCTCGTCGGTGTGTCCGTTAATGCGCCTCGAATCGAGAGAAAACACCATCGGCGGCCCGCTCGTCAAACCCCGGCGGTCGGTTTTCCTTCATGGGCTGCGCAGTAAGAACGTGGCGTAGCCGAGAAGCTGCTTTCCGCCGCCGTCGTGGTAGATCTCAAGGTCTTGCTGCCAGCTGTCTAACACGTCCCGGGCTTCGCGTGAATCCGCATATTCAAGCCGGTTCTCGATAATGGAGCGCGCCTGGGGAGCCAGAAAGGATTCCCAAGCGGTTTCCGATTCGTGTTCCACGAATTCAACGCCATACCCCTGTTCCATAAGGTGGCCCCGGAATTCCTCGGCGTCAATCGGCTCGCAGGGAAGGTAAGCGTCGAGCCATCTCGCCAGTCGTTCGGAGTCGACTTCTTCATCTTCAAGTTTCCAGACCAGTCCGGAGAAGGCGATCCATCCCCCGGGCTTCACTATCCGGGTCAAACTCCTCAGCTTGCTTACGCTGCTCGAGGGGTAAGGGGGCCCGCACAAAAGCGCCAGATCGAAGTAATCGTCGTCGAAAGGATATTCGTCGCTCGAATGCGTCAGCAAATCGATGAGATGGGACAGATCTTCGAACAGAATTCGCCGTCTTCCGTCTTCCACGAACTCGGGGCGGTCATCGAGGCCGATTGCCGAACATCCAAACATTCGCGCGAGCGCGATGACGCTTCCTCCCTTGCCGCACGATGCGTCGAACACCAGAAGATCCGCCGACAAGCCGATGTGCTCGCCAATCTTTTTGAGCGTGTCTATCGAGATGGGAGCGAGGAAGTGATTGTGTTTGAAACGCTCGAACAGGTCGGGTTGCATGAAACGGGCTGTAAACCGGTCTTAAAAAATCGAGAGGCCAATTAAGTCGAGCATCAAGATAATCGTGCTCAAGCCCAGGATTCCACCGATGATGAGGGCCAACAATCCGAAAAGTTTTCCGTACACCATGACTGCTTTCTCCCAACCATTAGAACAACGGCTATTTCTTTTTGCTTTTTCCCTTTGTCGATGTTTTGGCAGGCTGCGACTTGCTAATCTGCATGAATACCTTGCCGTCTTTCAATACGGTAACACTGCCTGTCGATTCGCTGATAGCGAACGATATGGCCGTGCTTACTTCCGTTATACCCGCTCCGGCCATATGACGCGAACCCAGCCCCGCGGGCAAATCATTCTCGGGCGCCGCGTTCAGGTGCCTGCCGGCGGCTTCGATGATCCCGTCTCCCCGAATGACGAATGCGCCGTCGATGGCGCTGAACTCCTTGATGGTCTCGCGCAGGGCCGGGTCCATGATGTTTCTTTGCTCTTCCGGGTATCCATGAAAGGGATTGATGACGAGTTGGCGTGAATACTGAAGCACGAGATCATGGTCTCCCAGAACGAAGAGCGCGCCGCGAGGTTTCCCCTCCCGCCCTTCGGCGCCGAGTTCAAGAGCGAGCGAAAGGACCGTTTCGAACACCTTCGGGTCCACGCCTTCAACGGCGCTTTGCGTTTCCGAGGTCTGGAGCATCTCTTTTTCGCGATCCAGATGAAAGACCATGAGCGTGTCGATTTCTTCGTTCTCGGGCAGACCCGAGAGGCAGACCACGGTGTCGTTCTGCGTGATGGAGCCCTCGCTCAAAGCGATCACGACGCCCATCTTGATAATGTCGATACGGTTCAAGGACAGGGCGGGCAATTGCATAACCTTGCAACCCCGTTTTTCCAGTTCCTCGTATAGGTCGGGGGAGCAGGTAGTGGTGAAATGCTCCACGCCGAGGGGGAGGTCCGTCAGGACGTCGAGGTCCTTCATCGCGTCCGCGTGAATGAAAACGGCCTTGGCCTCCAGTTCGTTGCAGATTTGCGAAGCCGCGGCGATGATGCTCTCGCTGAGGCCGGCTTGTTTTTCGGCCGTTTCTCTCACCCTTATCCCTTTCCTTCCAGCGCCACGTAGAACGTCGTGCCTTGCCGATCGACCACCAGCAGATTTCCCTTGTTCCCTCCTTTTTTCAGTGCTTCCCGCAACTGATCCGTATCGGCGATCGCCTTGCGGTTGGCTTCTATGATGACGTCGCCCCGGCGTAGGCCAGCCAGGGCCGCGGGGCTGTCGGGCAATATTCTCGAGATGACGACGCCTTGCTCCGCCTTCGCCCCGATCTGCTTTTTCAGCTCGGGCGTCAGGTTTTGCCCCTCGATGCCGAGTTGCTTCTGGAGCGCGGGTTTCGTCGCCTTCGCCACTTCTTCTTTTGGGCCAGGCAACTTGGCGACTTTCAGCTCGACCTCACGTTTTTCGCCGTCGCGTATGATGCCGACTCTGGCCGTGGAGCCCGGCTTCAAGTCGGCTGCGGTCATGGAGAGTTGACGGGGGTTTTCAATTTTTTCCCCATTGACGCTTACGATCACGTCGCCTCTTTTGATCCCGGCTTTTTTCGCGGGCGCGTTTTTAATCACGTTGGAGACCAAAGCGCCGTGAGTATCTTTCAGGCCCAACCCCTTCGCCAGGCTCTCATTGACGGGCTGAATGTTCACGCCCAGGAATCCACGGGTCACCACGCCCGTGCGAAGCTGGGGGAGCAGCTTCTTCGCCATGTTGATCGGTATGGCGAAACCGATGCCGATGTTTCCGCCGCTTCTGCTGAAGATGGCGGTATTGATGCCCACGACGTTTCCACTCAAATCGAAGAGGGGCCCGCCGCTGTTACCCGGATTGATGGAAGCGTCTGTCTGAATGAAGTTCTCATATCGGTTCGATCCGATGACGCGCCCCTTGGCGCTCACGATTCCGGCCGTCACCGTGTGGGACAATCCAAATGGATTGCCGATGGCCATCACCCAGTCGCCCACGCGAAGTTTTTCGCTGTCCCCGAGCTTGAGCGCGGTGAACGTATCTCCGGGTTTCGTTTCCACTTGGAGCAGCGCGATGTCGGTTTGGGAATCGCGGCCCACGACTTTCGCTTTTCTCGTTCTTTGGTCCTCGAAGCGGACCGTGATCCGGGATGCCTTCTCGACGACGTGGTTGTTCGTGATGATCAGGCCCTTCTCGCTCACGATGAAGCCCGAACCCTGGCTCTGCCGTCTGGGCTGCGGCCGCGAACGGCCGCGAGGCCCGGGGCCGAAGGGGCCTTCATGAAAACGCCTGAAAAATTCGTCCCACATACCACCGGGAAATCCCGGGAACTGGCTTCCCGAACTCGCTTCCACCTTGGTTTCCGTACTGATGTTCACCACCGAGGGGCTGAGTTTTTCGACCAGTCCGGCCAGGGAGGGCAGCCCCCCCGCCCTGACTGCGGATTGGGCGTTCGCCGGCGCGAGAAGCAAGGCCAGGCCGAGGAATATCGTGACGAGAACGCAGGTTGAACCCACCGATTTGAATTTTGGAAGATAAGGAGTATTCCGCATTTTTTCCCTTTCTCCATGCATCAGACATGTCGGCGGCGACGAACACCACAACACTGGTTTTAGATATACCAAAGTTCCATCCGTGTGAAAATCGCCAAATAGCTGAAAAAAGTCTGATTATCACTTTTATGCGGGTTTATGCGGTGGAAAGGATACGATTCCCGGCCATCCGCATCGACGCGGGGCGGGTGGAGGGATATTCTCTCCACCGTCTGGAGCCGCCTGGAAATATCCGGCCTCGGCGTCACCCGGGAGCGTTTTTGGAAATGATGCACATATGAGTCCAGAATCCCACACCGTTCTGCTCGCCATTTCGGCGGCCTTCGTCAGTGCGGCGACGAACATCACCTTCGCGCCCGCCCTGCGCCAGATGGGTTCGTTCGCGCTCGCCCAGTTCAACAACGTGGGCAACACCGTCATGTTGGGGGCCGTCGGGTTCTGGCTCTACGAGCCTGGGAGTTTCCGCTGGGAGGCGCTCGCCTGGTTCGGCGTTCTGGGCGTGATGAACTACAGCATCAACCGCTGGGTCTTCTACACCGGCATGAACATCGTCGGCCCCGCGCGCCACATCACCATCACGAGCATGGTCCCGCTTCCCAGCCTGATCCTGGCCGTCATCTTCCTCGGAGAAGATCCCGGCCGGTGGGTGGTGCTCGGCACGGTTCTCGTCGTCTTCGGAATCGCCGCCGTGAGCTACGAACCCTCGGGCGGAAGATGGTTCCGCGCAGGGATAGGCTGGTCGCTCACGAGCATGCTCATGCTGGTCGCAAGCGCCTTCATGCGCAAGCAGGGAATGTCGTACATGGCGGCGCCCGCGCTGCTCACGGCGTGGTCGGCCCTGGTCGCAATTCCGACTTCCGAGGCCTTCCGGCATTTCCTGCCGAAGCGGTATTTCGAGTGGGGCGCGAAGCGCTATATTCCGCTTCTGATCTTTGGAACGACGCTCAACGGGCTGATGCAGATACTCATCAACCTCTCGCTCAAGGGCAAGATATCACTCGCGGTTCCCATCCTGAGCAGCACGCCGATTTTCGCCTTGTGCCTCTCGGCTTTGTTTCTGCGCGATATCGAACGCCTGAACGCGCGCGTAGTGCTGGGCATATTCATCGCCGTGCTGGGCATCGTGGCGGTGAGCATCGGGCGGCACGGCTAGGCGGCCATGGACAACACGATGGGGATCGTCTGGGCGCTGGCGGCGGCGATCATGGCGGCGTTCACGGGGGTTCTCGCCGCGCGGCCCCTGCGGCACATGGGTCTGATGTCCGCCACCTTGCTGACGAACGTCTTCAACATGCTCGTTCTGGGCCTTTTCGGCTGGTGGGAATACGAGGCTGAAGACGTCACCCTCGAGGGCATGCTCTGGTTCGCCCTTCTGGGCGTCACCGCCTACAGCTACGGGCGTCTGGTGTATTACAAGGCGATCGACTCCATCGGCCCGCCGAGGCTGATGACGCTCATGAGCACGTCCCCCCTGCTCAGCCTGACCCTGGCCGTTCTCTTCCTGGGCGAGCAGCCCGGCCCGGCCGTTCTGGGGGGCACGGGCCTCGTGGTGGCGGGCGTCATCCTGGTGAGCTACGAACCCGCCCGGGGGCGCTGGTTCCAGCCGGCGATCCTGTGGGGTTTCGCCAGCGCGATCTCACTCGGCGTGAGCGTGTTCATCCGCAAGAAGGGCCTGGACGCCATGCCGAGCATCGCCCTCACGGTCGCGTGGTCGAACATGGTGAGCATCCCCATCATCTATAGCCTCAAGCGCCTCTCACCCCCCAGGATGTTCGACTGGGGGCCGCGCTGGGCGGTCGTGACGATCATCGTGGTCGGCGTGCTGAACTCGGGCAATCAGCTCCTCTACAACCTCGCCATCATAGGCGCCGAAGTCAGCGTCGTCGCTCCCATCATCGCCTCAATGCCAATCTTTTCAGTGATTTTCACCGTCCTCATGCTGCGCGACATGACGCGCGTGCGGCCCCGCCTCGTCGTGGGCGTATGCGTCACGGTGGCGGGGATGGCCGCCGTCGCGCTCGGCCGCTGAGGCGCGGATGGAGACGCGCCGCGGACACTCGCGCCCGAGGCGAAAGCCATCCTCACCGCCCGCCCAGCGCCGAAAGACCGGGACTCCGGCTCCGCATCCCCACCGAGACGAAGGCGCAATTGCCCGCATTTGCCGTTAGCACGGGCCCCGCGGGCCGTGGCAGAATTCCCCCGCGCCTGGGACTGGCGGCGGCGAAATCCGGCCGTCGGAGGCGGTTTTCGCGGGCGCATCCGCCCGCATTTGCGCGCATTTCCTCTCGAAAATTTACGGAAATTTATCGAAAAACCCCGTGAATTTACCGGAATTTATCGAATTTTTCGGAAATTCGTTTTTCTTCGAACGAACTGATCGGCTCCACCATCATACCGGAATCCCCCGAATCCGCGCGGACGGCAATTGCGGGCAAATGCGCCCTCGTTCCGACCGAGGCGCAAAGGCGTCGAGGGGGAGTTTTTCGCCATGCCCGGGGAGAGAGGGCCGACGGGCGGCCTCTCCAGCATATCCCGCGGCAACGAAAACCCGGCAACGCCAAATGCGGGGAAATGCGCGCCCGCTCCGAATCACGGGCAGGCACCGTCACCCCCCTCCAATCGCATTGTTCCGGCGAATCCGCCCGTGCTAGCATCCGGGGCGAAACCGCCACCCCCGAAACCCGCCTGCGAATCGCGAGGAGAAACCGTCCATGCAGATCGGTCTGCGCATCGGACCCCAGAACGAGTTCACGCCCGTCCCCGAATATCTCGAATTCATAAAGCGCGCCGAAGTCCTGGGCTTCGACCCCCTGCTGTTCTCCGACACCGTTTCCCTCTCGCACTTCCACCTGCGCGACCCCCTGGTCGTCATGGCCCTCGCCGCGGGCGCCACGGCGCGCGCGGGGCTGGGCACCGGCGTCACCGTCCCCTTCATCCGGCATCCGGCGGTCATCGCGAACGCGTTCGGCTCCATTGACGACGCCATCGCGCCGAGGCGCGCGTTCCTCGGTGTCGGCTCCGGCGACACGGCGGTCTACCTGTTAGGATACCGCGCCGCGCGCCTGGCCGAGATGCGCGAATACCTCGCGGCGCTCCGGGGTCTCTTGAACGGCGAGACCGTGACCTACGAGGGGGCGCGGATGCGGTCGAACTGGCGAAAGCCGCACGTGCCCATCTGCCTCGCCGCCGACGGGCCGAAAATGCTGGCCCTGGCCGGCGAGCTGGCCGACGGCGTCATCCTCGGCGCGGGCGCCACGCCCGAGGTCATCGAG
>WTGD01000380.1 GCA_011523725.1 Nitrospinota bacterium | reverse complement strand
GCCCCGTATGCGGCCCCTACACGCCAATTGGCAACCCGGCCCAACAGGGCTTTTTAACAACCCCTTGGGAGGGATATTCGTGGTGTTCGAAGAGGGCTTCGTGGTCGAGACGAAAGGGTTTACGGACGTTCTGGACGTCACCCCGCAGGTGGAGCGAATCGTTTCGGCGAGCGGGGTGCGGAGCGGGATCGTCCTGGTCTTCACGCCGGGCTCGACGGCGGGCCTCACGACGATAGAGTATGAACCAGGCGCCGTCTCGGATTTGAAAGACGCGGTCGCCCGCATCGCGCCCGAGGGCATCGCCTACGCGCACGATGCGCGCTGGGGGGACGGGAACGGCTTCTCCCACGTGCGCGCCGCCCTGCTGGGACCGAGCCTGTCGCTTCCCGTCCGGGGAGGCGCGCCCGTCACCGGAACCTGGCAGCAGATCGTCCTGGTCGATTTCGACAACCGCCCGAGGAGCAGGCGGGTGGAAGTGCAGATTATCGGGGATACGCCCTGATCAACCCGCGCCGGACGCACATCCGCTGGCACGGCGACAGGAAATGGAGATACCGGAATCTCGAGGCGGAGGGTGAAACGCTAGTCGTCGCCTTCGGCGAACTCCTCGAACGTGTAGAACAGCCCGTCGAGCACCCGCGCCGCCTGCTCGTCCACGCCCGGCTTGTCGAGCGGCAGGTCGATGGCGTAGCGGAACACGCCGTCGTGGTAGTGCTCCACCTTGTGCTCTTCCTCCTCGCCCGCTTCCTCCATGCCGTCGTAGACGAAATCGTCAATCGGGTCCTTGCTGTCGAGGATGGCGAGTTCGATGTCCTCGTTCATGTAGCGGTCTCTGGTGGCGAAGCTGATGCGGATTTTGCCCTCTGCCTCGTTCTTCACGAACTCGAACCAGCAGACGTCGTTCATGACGAGCCGGATGGAGCGGCCCGAAGGGTCGGGTTCGGGCGTGAAGCGGTCGTCTGCGGCGTAGCGTTTGATCATGCCTGTGATGATGTCGGCCAAAACAGGAGCCTCCCTGCGCGTGGGTTTTCGAGAGTGTGGAAATGCGGTTTCGCTTGTTCGGGGGGAAATATAGCTTGGAGTCTTCGTTTCGCCAAGCGGCGCCGGTGATCGGGAATACGGTCGTTAAAAAAGCCCCTGTGTAGGGGCCGCATATATGCGGCCCGTGATTTTATATTCCTCTCTTTTTGGGTTATGGATGCGATCGGGCGGGGGGATTGACGACGGTAGCGGTTTTGGTTCGTCCGCATGGGTCGCATATATGCGACCCCTACACTAACCCCCCAACCCCCCTTGTCAGGGGGGCTTTTCTTCCACCCCTTCGTCGGGGGGTATCGCCTTTACCCCCCTGTTAAGGGGGGTAGGGGGGGTGCCTTTCCAGTCGAAAGGAGCGTCCCCTCTACTCCCTGAAAAGCCTGTAGGGGCGGTTCGCGAACCGCCCCTGCCGCTGACCGATGGAGGAGGGGTTTTCTCGTGTTTTTGAAAAACAACGGGGGTGAGCGGCGCGCGATTCGGCAGGCGCCGTCCACCCCCGGGTCAGGCTCAGGCCATCGAGGCTATTTCTTCATCGTCATGGCCTTGATGAGCTGCGTGTAGCCGTCGAAGTTCGGCTTTCTGGTCTTCTCGTAGTTCGCGCCGCTCACGAACACCACGTTCTCGCCGATGCTGCGCATGAAGCGCTTGAACGACTTGTTCTTCGTGAGCTTCTCGAATGCGTCGCGGAGCTTCTTCAGCCTGTCGGCCGGCGTCTTGGATGGCGCCATGAAGATGCGGTCCATCGTGAAGCCCACGCCCTTGTAGCCGAGTTCCGTCGTGGTGGGGACTTCCTTGAAGTCCGGGTCCTTCGAGAGGCGCATATCGCCGGTGAGCGCGAGCACGGTGACCTTGCCGGCTTTCTTGTGGGGCCGGAGCTGGGTCGGGAAGGCGATGCCCACGTCGTCCTGACCCGAGAGGACGGCGCGCAGCGCGGGGCCGCCGCCCTTGTGCGGAATGAAGTTCACCTTGATGCCCGCCGCGCGCACGAACTGCATGGAGGGCACGTGGCCCGCGCCCCATACGCCGCTGTGGCCCCAGTTGACCTTGCCGGGGTTTTTCTTGGCGTAGGCGACGAATTCCTTCATGTTCTTCCACGGCCTGTTCGCGAGCGAGAAGAACACCGGCTGCCCGTGGTTGATCTTGGCGACGGCCGAGAAATCGCGCAGCGTGTCGAAGGGCACCTTGCGGGTCTGCGGCACGAGCTGGTCGAAGCCGTTGTGGGTGAAGAGCAGGGTGTAGCCGTCCGGCTTGGCCTTGGCGACGAAGCCGGTACCCTTCATGCCCGCGCCGCCGGGCACGAGCTTCACGACCATGGGCTGGCCGAGGATGTCGGCGATGATGCTGGTGATGCCGCGCGCGTGGAGGTCGTGGCTGCCGCCCGCGCCCACGGGCAGGACGAGCGTGATGGGCCGGTCCGGGTAGGCCGCCGTGCTCACGGAGGGGGCTCCCAGCGCGACGACGAGGGCCAGCGCGGCCAGGATGACGAAGAAGCGTTTTTTCATGATGGTCTCCTTTGATGAATGTGCCCTCAAGAGGCGGCGTGCCCCCTGGCGCGCTGCCACATCGGGCGAAGAATGAGGTAAGCAATCCATACCAGCGCCGCTATGAGAAAGGCGGACGCTATCGGCCTTTGCAGGAACAAATACGAAAATGGAGCGCCCTTCGCGTAGAGCATCGACTGGCTCAAACGATACTCTATCGGTTCGGCCAGCACAAAAGCGATGATGAGGGGCGCCAGGTCGAACTTGAATTTTCTAAGAATATAGGCGCATACGCCGATGATTACCATCAGTACCACATCGGTGTTCGCTCCGGTGGAGAGCGTGCCCACGAAGGCGAGCGCCACGATGACGGGGATGAGATACGCCTTTTTGAACTGGATGGCGCGGGCGAAGGGCTTGAGCAGGACGTAGCCCAGGAAGAAGAACAGCACGTTCGCCAGCACCATCGTGAGGATGAGCGCGTACATGAGCGCCCCCTGTTCCTGGAATATCTGGGGGCCGGGCCGCATGCCGTGCGCCACGAACGCGCCGAGCAGAATGGCTGTCACGTTGTCTCCGGGGATGCCCAGCGTCAGCAGGGGGACCAGGGTGGGGCCGTTCACGGCGTTGTTCGCCGCTTCGGGCGCGGCGACGCCGTCGAGTTCGCCCTTGCCGAAGTTTTCCGGGTTCTTGGAGGCGCGTTTCGCCGCGCTGTAGCCGATGAAGGCGGCCACCACCTGTCCCACGCCCGGCACCATGCCGATGCCCGTCCCGATGGCGGTCGAGCGCAGTATGGAGCGGATCGACGCCTTGAACTCGCGCCAGCGCAGGCGCTCTCCCGCCTTGGCGAGGTCCACGTGCTCGCTGATGAAGCGCACGGTGCGCGTTTCGACCGCTTCGAGCACCTCGGGCATCGCGAAGATGCCGATGGCCAGCGGGATGAGCGGAATGCCTCCGCTCAGGGCTTCGAGGCCGAACGTCATTCGCGTGGCGCCCGTGGTGGCGTCGGTGCCGATGAAGCCGAGCCCCATGCCGATGCAGGCGGCGATGGCGCCCTTGAGGCCCGAATCGCTCGAGACGCTCGCGATGAGCACGAGCGAGAAGATGATGACGGCGAACACCTCGGGCGGGCCGATGAGCAGCGTGATGATGGCGATGGGGCCGATGAGCGCCAGGGTGAAGATGTCCGAAAGCGTATCGGCGATGGTGGAGGAGAACAGCGCCATCTCGAGCGCCTTTCGCCCCTCTCCCTTGCGCGTGAGCGCGGGGCCGTCGAAGGTCGTGGCGATGGATGCGCCCGTTCCCGGAATGCCGACCAGGATCGCCGGGATGCTGCCCCCGTAGATGCCGCCCTTGTAGATGCCGATCAGGAACGGGATGCCGAGCATGGGTTCGAGCTTGAAGGAAATCGGCAGGAGAACCGACATGGCGAGGATGGTGGTGAGGCCCGGCATCGCGCCCACGAACATGCCGATGGTCAATCCCGCGCAGATGTAGAGATAGGTGTCCACGCGCATCAGGAGGGCGAAGGCGTGGAGGAAGGCGTCGAGCAAGACCGGGTCTCCCTATTTCCCGAGAAAGAGGCCTGAGAGGAACTTCATGATGACGTCCTCGACGACGGCGATGGCCTCGTAATCGCTCCTCGGGAGCGAGATGAGCAGGAGTCTCTCGAATATGAAGCGCACGACGATGGGCATCACGATGGAGACGGATGCGACGATCCAGATTTTCCGGATGCCCAGATACCAGATAACCGCACCCGCCATCAAAAGCGTCGAGAGGCCGTAGCCCAGCGCCGAAACGAGGAGGGAATAGGCGGCGATGATGACGATCATCAACACCCCGCGCCGGAAGCGCGCCGCCTCGCCCGGGTTCGCGGCGGATTGGATATGGCGCGCCCTTCGCCAGGCGTCTAACAGGTAGAACGCGCAAAGGGCGGTGAGCACGGCGAAGGCGAGCCTCGGGAAGAAGACAGGCGTGAGGCGGAGGAAATCCTGCGCGGCGGAGATGCCGCCCGTGGCGATCAAGTAGGGCATGAAGACGGCGAATCCCGCCGAGAGGAGCATCATCCCCGCGGCCAGGCATATCTCCAGGCGCAGCATCGCGGGGCTTGGCGCGTTTTGGGATTCACCGTCCGAAGACATGGGCCATCCTGTCACATGGGGTCGTTTCTTCCGCCGACCCGGAGGCGTTTCGCATCGCCCGATGAAGTGGTGTCGCTCGATGGATTTGCGTATTATTCACCAATCGGCAGACAGGAGCAAACTTTCATTCCCTCCTCCAGGGGGAGCGCCACCGCCGCCGTGGCGAGCGGATTCAAGGAGAGCATTTCTGTGAAAATCATCAATTCCATGAGCGTGGACAAGGACAACGCCTACGAGCCTCCCTATTCCATCATGTGGGGGGTGAACGACGAGACGACCGACACCAGGGTCATGACCATGCAGCGCACCATCATCCCCCCCGGCGGGAAGAACAAGATGCACACCCACACGTGCGACGCGGTGTTCTATGTGAACAAGGGGCCGATCTACGTCTATTGCGGCGACCCGGCGAATCCCGAAAAAATCCTCGTCGAGGCGGGCCATTTCTGCTACGCGCCCGCCGGCGAGCCGCACGGGCAGGAGAACCCGAGCAAGACCGAGCCCGCCGAACTCATCGCCACCTACGGGAACTGCTCCCACCAGGACAAGGCGGGTACGACCTTCGTGCAGTAGCATCTCACCAACCTTTTGGATGGAGTCATGTAATGGATCGAGGAATCTGGGCGTCCTGGTACGATCTGCCCGAAGAGGAAAAAGATGATTATTGCGCGTGGCTGCACGGGCATCACCTGCCGGCCATGCGGGGGCGGGCGGGCTTCCTGTGGGCGGCGCATTATGAGGTCGCCGGCGAGGGGGCGCAGATGGAGCAGGTGAAGAATACGGCGCTCACCTACGCCGCGCCCGGCGAGCTTCCCGGCGGCACGGGGTTCGTCCTCCTGTTCGGGGCGGTCTCGCCGCACGTGTTTTTCAACCCCACGCTCGCCGACGTCGCGAAAGAATATGATGATGAGACCAACGCCATGCTGGCCCTCCGCACAGGGTATCGCGAGTGCATATTCAGCGAGGAGGCCCGCGTCGACGGCCCCGACGTGGGCATGAGAGGCCCCGGCATCACGCCCGGACCCGCGATTCAGATGGGGCAGTTCATCTCCCGGGACGCGGCGGCGGAACACGACCTGGGCGCGTGGTACGCGCAGTACCGCCTCAAGTTCATGGAGGGGATGCCCGGCTGCATCGGTGCGCGGAAGCTGCTCTCCGCCGCAGGCTGGGCCAAGCATTCGATCATGTACGAGTTCACATCGCTCGAAGCGAGGGAGGCGGGCTTCCAGAAGCACGAGAGCCTCTCGCTCGATGAGAGTGGCTGGTCGGGCCGGGTGGTGAGATCGCTCGTTCACGCCCCCGGCAGCCCGAGCGTGGGCCGCCGTCTGTGGCCGCCGGTGAACTGAGTCTTCATACCTGTCAGGGAAGGAGAATACGATGGCGCAACTACCGATTCTGAGCGATGAAGAAGCCGGCCCCGAGGCCACCGTGGTGTTCGACGCGAGCCGCAAGATGTTCGGCCGCGTGGCGAACGCGATCCGGGTGAGTTCGGCCAGCCCGAGGATGCTCCAGCCGCTGTTCGGTTTTCTGATCTCGCTCTGCCGGGCGGAGATCACCGACGTGCTGGACGCGAAGACGAAGGCGCTCTTGATCTTGAAGACCTCGATGGAAAACGGGTGTAAGTACTGAACGGCCCACAACGTCACGTTCGGTCGAGCGTGCGGGCTCTCGGATGAGCAGATCGACGCCGTGAGGGACGATGCGTATCAGGAGTCGGACCTGTTCAACGACGCTGAGAAGGCGGCCATCGCCTGGGCCTATCACCTCACGAAATACACCTTCGCCCGGAACCCCGAGGCGCTTGAGAACATGAAGAAGCACTACGATCACGCCCAGCTCGTCGAGGCGACGCTGGTGTCGGGTTATTTCAACATGTGGAACCGCTTCACCGACGCGCTCGAGACCGACATCGAAGGCGATGACCAGATGACCCTGTTCACCAAGTCCGCCGTGATCGACAAACAAGACCTGGCCGATTTCATGAACGAGTGCTGGTGGGCGAAAGAGGGCGCAACTGAAGAGGCGAAAGAAGCGCTCCCGGCTTCCGCCGGATCGGGGGATTGATTTTTTTTCAGGCTCACAGGAATCGCAGGGTGGGTTCGTTCTACGATCAGACGCCCAGGAAGCGGGATTTGATCTCCTCGTTCGCGGCGAGTTCTTCCGGCGTGGATGAGTGAACCACGCGGCCCCGGTTCAGCACGTGCACGTAATCGCAGGCGGCGAGCGCGAACTTCATGTTCTGCTCGACCAGCAGGATGGCGAGTCTGCTCTCTTTGAGTTTCGAGAGCGTCTCCCCCATCGCGCGAACGAGAAGCGGCGCGAGCCCCTCGGTGGGCTCATCGAGCAGGAGCATCTTCGGGTTCGTCATCAGCGAGCGAGCGAAGGCCAGCATCTGCTGTTCCCCGCCGCTCAACTGATTGCCCATGTTGCGCAGGCGTTCCTTCAAGCGCGGAAAGAGGGTCAGCACCCGGTCCATGTCCCAGGGTTCTTCCCCGCTCCCGGCGGCGCCTTCCTTTTCCCCGAGCAGGAGGTTCTCCAGCACGGTGAGCGAGGGGAATATCCGCCTCCCCTGCGGAACGAGCGCCACGCCGAGGTTCACGATCTCGTGCGGCATCAGGGCCGTGATGTCCGCCCCGTCAAACGTGACTTTCCCCGAGCGCGGTTTTGTGAATCCGATGATGGAGCGGATGAGCGTGGTCTTGCCCATGCCGTTTCGGCCCAGCACGGCCATCACCTGGCCCTCGGCGATTTCGAGGGAGAGACCCTGCAGGACGTAGCTGTCCCCGTAGTAGGTGTGGATGTCATCCACCTTCAGCATCGGGCCGTTGTCAGTCATGACCTAAGTATATCTCCTGAACGGTCTGGTTCGCCCGGACCTCTTCCTTGGGGCCGTCGGCGATGACTTCGCCTTCGTGCATGACCATGAGCTTGTCCACCAGTTCGAAGGCGACGTCCATATCGTGCTCGATGATGAGCATCGTCATCGCCGGGTCGAGTTCCTTGAGCAGAGCGACCACGTCGGCGGATTCGGCGGGCGAAAGTCCGGCCGTGGGTTCATCCAGAAGCAGCACTTTCGGGTTCTCGACGAGTGCGAGAGCGATCTCGATCTGGCGCTGGTCGCCGTGGGAGAGGTTCTTCACGATGTCGTCCTGCAAATCCCACAGCTTGAGCCGCCTCATCATCTCTTCGGCTTTCTGGTAGATGTGCCGGTGGCTCTTAATGGTGCGGAGCATCGAGAACTTGGACTTCTCCAGGGCCTGCGCCGCCAGCAGGACGTTGTCCATCACGGAGAGGTTGGGGAACAGGTTGGTGATCTGGAAGGTCCGCGCCATGCCGAGATGGGTGCGCTGGTGGGTCGGCATCCGCGTGATGTCCTCTCCGTAGAGGTAGACCCTTCCGTGCGTCGGGTCGAGTTCGCCCGCGATCATGTTGAAAAACGTCGTCTTCCCCGCGCCGTTCGGGCCGATGATGCCCCGGCGTTCGCCGTTCTCCACGGTGAGGTCGACGTTGTTGACCGCGACGAGGCCGCCGAAGTGCTTGGCGAGTCCCTCTATCTTCAGACACGCGGCGGACCCGTTCGAACCCTGATGGGCTTCCTGCTCCAAGACCAACCTCCCGGGCGTTTTCATCCCATTTCGATCGGGATGAGACGACCGCCGCGCGCGAAAGGAAGAAAACTCCCAATCCGCGCGCGGCGGTTCTCGTTCAGATACTCAATCGCCCCCTAGTTCCCGCAGTGCTTGCACGGGGGATAATCCCTGCTGTAGGGCGGCTTCTTCATGAACTCATCCGGCTTGTAGTTCCAGAACTGGCTCACGTTCGGGATGATCGCCAGTACCTTGTTTCTCTTCTTGCCGGTCTCGTCCTTCATGGTCATGCGTACGTACACGTTCATCTTGAACGTCCCGTGGCCGTCGGACGCCCTCGGTCCCGCCGGCAAGCCGGTGGCCACCTTGAGGTTCCTCAGCACGCTGAAGAATTTGTCCTTGTCCTCCACGTTGCCGTTCACCTCTTCTATCGCCTTGTAGATGAGCCGAAGCCCGCCGTAATACCCCTCGGCGTAATAGCCGGGGTCTTTCTTGGCGTGTTTTACGAATGACTTGACGAAGTCCTGGTTGTCCTTCGTCTGGATGTCTGCGCTGTAGATCAGACCCGAAATCCAGCCGAGCACTTCATCCCCCTGCGCGTCGAGGACGAATTCGTCCGTGTTCGTTCCGTTGCCCAGGATCACGTACTTGTTCCCCAGGCCCGCTTCCTTGAGCTGCTTGGGCAGCCGCAGGGCCTGTGCTCCCGCCAGCGTGATGAACAGGGCGTCGGCGTCCTTTTTGAGCTTGCCGATGTAGGGACCGTAATCCACCGTGTTGATGGGCATGTACATCTTCTGGATCACCTTGCCGCCCATGTCCTCGAACACCTGCTGGAAGCCGCCCGTCGACTCGTAGCCGAACGCGTAGTCGGGGCCGATGGTGATCACCTTCTTGATGTTCGGCATCGAAGTCCGCACCCAGTGGGCGAACGCGTGCATGGGCTGGCTGCAGGAGAAGTACGTGACCGCGTATTTCTTGCGCTTCCGCTTGGAGATGTCGTCGGGACACGACCAGATGAGGATCGGGGTCTTGTAGCGGTCGGCCAGCGGCGCGATCGCGTAGCCGGTCGAGCCGAAAAGACCGCCCATCACGATGTGGACCTTGTCCCGCGTGAGCATCTTGCGCACCCGGGTCACGGCCAGGGCCACCTTGCTCTCGTTGTCCTCAATGAAGAATTTCACATCGCGGCCGGCGACCTTGTCCCCGAACTTCTCGCGGAACACCTTGAGGGCGTTCATCTGGTCCGAGCCGTGCTTGGCGAGAACGCCCTTCTTGGAGGTGAGCAGCCCGATTTTGATGGGCCCCTTCGCCGCGAGCGCCGGTTCGGCGGCCAAGAGCGCGGCGAGTGCGAAAGCCAGGGGAACGACGAGAAAAACGATGCGTTTTCGAATCATGGGAATTCCTCCTCTTATAGACGATGACGGCCCTGGAGTGGGCCGATCATCCATTGTCCGTTTTGTCGGCCTTCGTTCTCAGTTGCTTGATGAAGCCCATGATGCCCTCGGGTGCGAAAAGAACCACCACGATGTAGATACAGCCCACGACGGTCAGCGAGCGTTCGGTGAACATGTTCACAGAGTTGTCGAGAATGACGAATATGGTGGAGCCCAGGAGGGGACCGGCCAGCGTGCCCGGTCCTCCCAGCGAGACCATGAGCAGGGCGTTGAAAGAGGTCACCAGTTCGACGTCGGTCGGAGCGACGTAGCTGTTGTAGTAGACCCAGAGAAAACCGGCGAGACCGCTGAATAGGCCCGAGATCATGTAGATGATGAACTTGTGGAGCCATACGTTGTAGCCCAGTGCGCGCATGCGCGATTCGCTCTCGCGAATTCCCACCATCGTCTTCCCGAAACACGAGTGAACGAGAACGGAGAAGAACAAAAAGACGCACGCGGCCACGATGAGGGTGAAATAGTAATAGATGACCGTCCCTTCCATGAACAGCGGGCGATCGATGCCCGCGATGCCGTTTTCCCCGCCGGTCATCGAGTCCCAGCGGTAGGCAAGCCCCCACATGAGCATGGCCAGGGCGAAGGTGATCATCAAGAAATACACGTCCGACGCACGCAGCGCGACGACCGCACAGATGGCCGTTACCACCGCTGCGGCGATGATTGCGACGACGAACGCCTCCCCGAACGAAGCCCCGTAGGTCGCCGACATGATGGCCGTCGCGTAGGCGCCCGTGCCAAAATAGGCCGCGTGGCCCAGAGATGCCATGCCGGTGTAGCCGAGCATCAGGTCGAGGCTCAGGGCGAGGATCCCCCAGATCAGGCACTGGTTCAGTACGAGTACGGAGAATTCATCCACGAACAGCGGCGATACGCTCGCGAAAACCAGGACGGCGGCAATCGCAATGACTCGGCCTCGGGTGGCCAGAAGCTCCCCCCTCACATCGCTCTCCCGAACAGCCCGGAGGGACGAATGGCGAGAATGACGGCCATCGGCAGGAACAGGGTGAAATACGCGAATTCGGGAAAGAAGGTTTTGCCCAGATTATCGATGATGCCGACGAGCAGGCTGGCGACGACCGCGCCCTTGAGGCTGCCCATGCCGCCCACGATGATGGCGACGAAGGCGAAGGGGAGGATCTCGAAATCGAGCCCCGCCTGAATGCCGAGCCAGGGCGCCGCCAGAACGCCGCTCATGCCGGCCAGGAACGAACCGAGCCCGAAGACGAGGCTGAACACGACGGGCACGTTCACGCCCATGCCGCCGGCCATCTCCACGTCGTCGACGGCGGCTCTCACCGAGGAGCCGACTTTGGTCCTGCTCTCGAAGAACCACAGCGCTGCCGCGGTTACCGCGGCGAATACGATGAGGAACAACCTGTACATCGGGAAGGAGAACCCCCCGATCCGTCCCGTGCTGGCCAGCAGCTTGGGCGCATCCATGCTGACCGGGTCGGGCCCCCAGATGACGAGAATCGCGTCCTGGAGCACGAGAACGAAGCCCATGGTGATGAGCACCTGGCCCAGGTCGTTTCCCTGAAGGCGGCGCAGGAAGACGCGCTCGATCACGATGCCCATGATGGCGATCGCGATTCCGCCGATCAGGATCGCGAGGATGAAACTACCCGTTATCCCCAGAGTCGTGAGGCCGAAGTATGCGCCTACCAGGAAATAGGTTCCGTGCGTGACGTTGATGACCTTCATGACGCCGAAAATCAGGGAGAGGCCCATCGCCAGCAGGAAGACGATGGCGCCGTAGGAGACGCCGTTGAATATCTGGGTGAGCCAGAAAGTCATTTGCACGCCTCCTGCGTGTATGACCCGGCGCGATGATGGGAAGGCCTGCAACAGCAATCACACATGCTGCCCCCTCCCTTCCCGGAGAGGGGTATGAGATATGGTATGAAATGTATGCTCCGTACTATAGCATGAACGTGATAAGGTGAAAAGGTATGACTATCAATACCATTATGCGGAAAATCAGTAACCGCGCGCTTCGGCCCGGCGCAGGCGGCGATTCCCGGCGGTCGGGTTTCGCATCCATGGCCGGTGGGCGGAGCGCGTTTTCGGGGAGAATATGCCATGAGCGCAGATGATATTTGCCGGCTCGAGCTACACGAGCTTTCAGAGCGAATCGGGGCGGGTGAGCTCTCTCCTGTGGACGTGGTCGAGGCGTTTCTGGAGCGCATCGATTCGCTCAACCCCACCATCCTCGGCTTTCTTGAAGTGACGGCCGACGCCGCGCTGGCCGAAGCTGAGCGCGCGCAGGAGGAAATCGCGGCCGGCCGCAGGCTGGGTCCTCTGCACGGGGTTCCTTACGGGGTCAAGGACATCATCGACACGGCGGGCGTGCGGACGACGCGCGGGTCGAGCTTTTTTCGAGACAATGTGCCCGGTGCGGACGCGGAGTGCGTCGCCCGCTTGAAGCGCGCCGGCGCGATTCTGCTCGGCAAGTGCCACACACAGGAGTTCGCCTCGGGGCCGATGAGCGAAAACGCGCACTTCGGCACCGCGCGCAACCCGTGGGATATCGAGCGCATGACGGGAGGCTCCAGCACGGGCTCCGGCGCCTCGGTCGCGGCGGGCCTTTGCCCGGCGGCCATCGGGACGGACACGGGCAGTTCCATCCGCGGGCCTGCGGCGCTGTGCGGGCTCGTGGGGCTCAAGCCCACCCACGGGCGGGTGAGTCTGCGCGGCGTTTGCCCCAACTGTCTGAGCTACGACCACGTGGGGCCGATCGCCCGTTCCGCGCGCGACGCCGCTCTCTTCCTGCAGGGCATGGCGGGCTACGACGCGCAGGACCCCTACAGCCGCGACGTATCGGTTCCCGATTTCTCCGCCCGGCTCGATGAGGGCGCAGAGGGCTTAAGGGTGGGCCTTTGCCCCGGGCTCTCGGGCGGCTTCGAGGCGGACGCGGAGGTGGTGGGGGCCTTCGAGCGGGCCGTCGACGCCTTCCGCGAGTCGGGAGCGAGTGTCGAGACGCTGCCCTTCGACGATGCGGAGCGCCTGATGGGCGTGAGCCGCGTCATCATCCAGTGCGAGTTCGCCGAGTTCCACAGGCCGCTCTATGAACAGGACCCGGGCGGCTACGGCCCCTCGACGCGCGAGCGGGTGGAGGCGAGTCTCGCAGGCGCCGATCTGGACGAATACATCCGCGCGGGGCGCGAGCGGAAGGCGCTGCGGCGCAAGGTGCTCGATTTGTTCGATCGGGTGGATGTCATCCTGACGCTCGCCCTGCCGTGCATCGCCCCCCGGCTCGACGACCTGAAGGCCGTGATCAACGGCGAGGAGGTGGACTACTCCCTGGCCCTCACCATGCCGTTCCTCACCCACCAGAACCTGACGGGATTCCCGGCGGCGGTGGTTCCCACCGGGTTCTCGGAGAAAGAGGGCATGCCCCTGTCGCTTCAGG
>WTGD01000415.1 GCA_011523725.1 Nitrospinota bacterium | reverse complement strand
ACGCTCCCCTTGATGGCCGCATAAAAAATCGGCGTCATGCCCAGGCGGTCCCGCTCGTTGGCGTCCGCCCCGCCTTTCAGCAGGGCCTTCACCTGCGCCGCGTCGCCCCTGAGCGCCGCGTCGTGCAGCGGAGCGGCCTGCGCGGAGGAGGCGCACAGGCAGGCGATAAGAGCGATAAAAACAAATCGGCGGAGCATGGGGTGTCTCCCTTTCCGAAAAACGCGTGGGATGCGTGGAGATGGCTATTCTACACGATAAGTTTTGTCGATGCTTCGTTCCGCCGCTCACTTCACCATAAAACGAAATCGCGTGCTCATCCGCACATTTGGCCGATAAAGCTGAAACCACGTAAAAATGGATTTTCCTGGCTGCAGGGCCATGCGGAATATATATACGCGGCCCTGATGTGGTAATGTCCGACGACCCTGAGACCTGTAAGCCCGCGAAAAATCATGGCGCTTGCGGACGCGGCGTAACCGCCTGCATACCAAACGACTCGACGAGCACACAATGTCCGCTCAAGTTTCTCTCCGGCGGACGCAAGTAAGATGGGAGCGAGACTATTGGCGCAAGAACCCAAGGCGATGAACAGTGTCGAATGGAGTCTGCTTGTGCTGCTGTCGGTTCTTTGGGGCAGCGCATTCTTCTTCATAGGCGTCGCGGTAACCGAACTGCCGCCATTGACCATCGTTCTGGCGCGTGTCGGCATCGCGGCGCTTGTTCTCCTCGTTCCATTCCGGATGATGGGCCATTCCCTGCCGCGCGGCCTCCGCGTCTGGACGCCGTTTCTCGTGATGAGCCTGCTCATCAACGTGGTGCCGTTTATCTTGCTGACCTCGGGGCAGACCATGATCAGCTCCGGTCTGGCGTCGATCATCAACGGCACGACGCCGCTGTTCACCGCTATCGTGATGGCTTCGTTCGGTGAGGAACGCATTACGTGGAACAGCATGTCCGGTGTGCTGCTGGGCGTCGCGGGAGTGGCGATCATCAGCAGGTCCGACGGCGCAGCGGCCGACGCCCATCTCCTGGGGATTGGACTGTGCCTCGCCGGGGCATTGAGCTATGGATTCGCCGCGCTATGGGGACGACGACATCTGAGGAACGTGCCGCCGCTCAAGGCAGCGGCCTGCCAGCTTCTCTCCTCGACCATGATAATGATCGTGATCGTCTCGGTCGTCGATCGGCCCTGGACGCTCCCGCCTCCCGGCGCCGGCACCTGGCTGGCGCTCGTCGGTCTCGCCGTGTTCGGAACGGCTATCGCCTATCTCGTGTTCTTCGAGGTACTCGCGCGCGCCGGCGGAAGCAACGTCATGCTGGTGACGCTGCTGCTGCCCGTGACGGCGCTGCTCCTCGGGAACCTGTTCCTGAACGAGCCGATATTCATCCAGCAACTCATCGGCGCCGCAACAATCGGATTGGGGCTGTTGTTCATAGACGGGCGGCTGCCCAGGCGAGTGGTGCACGCCGTCTCAAGCTGACGAGCATCGCCTTGCAATCTGCAGGCAAACCGTATCGTCACTCCTGAGGAAGACGAAAAAGGCTTACTTACGCTTCCTCACGATGACTGACATTTAACAGATGTCCCCTTTACACCGGAATGTACGCCCCCCGAAACTCCAGCAGGTCGTCCCGCCGGGGGCTGAATATCTGGAGGTCCTGGGAGCCGTCCTCGAGCGCCTTCAGCCAGTGCTCGACGTTCGACTTGCACACCACCACCTCGCCCGCGCCCACCTCGCGCTCCTCCTCGCCCTCGACGCGGAACAGAAAGCGCCCCCGCTGGATGAAGGACATCTGCTCGTGGGGGTGTTTGTGCGCGGCGACCTCGGAACCTTCGGAGAACGTCCACAGCGCCAGCGTCTGCTTCTCGCCGACGATCATCTGGAGTTCGATGACGCTCTCGGGCGGGATGTTCTCGTGGATGATGCGCATCCTGGGAATCTCGTCCCACTTCTGGAAGATCATGGCTCTCTCCTCTGGGTTGAACGGGGCCGAAAGCCGTTTGGCGGTTGGCTGCCGAGGTGTGTGGGAAGTTTCGCGGTTCGCTTACGCCTCCTCCTCATCCTCATCGTCCAGTTCAAGCGGACGATAGCCATAGCGGACGCGCGGCGGCAGTTCGACGCCGTATTCAGGGCCGAATCGCCGCCTGAACGCCTCGGATGGTTTTTCGCGGGGTTCGGCCTCATCGCCTTCGTCCATATCGTGAATGGTGGTCTCGTCGCTCGCCGGATTACCTCCTCTGTCCATCCTAAATAGATCAGATGATATGTCGTCTCGTCACCACTGAAAAAGGGTGCGTTTCACTCCCCCCTTGAGGGTCGGGCTTCCCGAGGGGAAAGCCCGACAACGAGGC
>WTGD01000407.1 GCA_011523725.1 Nitrospinota bacterium | reverse complement strand
CCGCTTCCGCATAGAAGATTGGGCAGCTTCAGGGGCCGCTTGATTCGTGTAAGGGTGTTTGGAACATTGCTCACCATCTGATTTCACTTCCGCTCGCGCGGGGGCAGTCTCTTTCATCCGCCGGTCGGGCGGACGCTCCACCATTCCAGGCAGACCGCAGGGAGGGTTTTCTCATGGAAGAAAAAGCGATCGACCGGATCGACGAATCCCGGGGGCCGCATTACGAACCCTACGGCTGGCATCACTGGCCCGAGCATCCCTGGATGTCCTATCAGTTCAGGCGCGCCCTGGGCGAGACCCAGGAGGGCGGCGGCTCGGTGAGCGAGTGCTTCCTGGCCGCGAGCCGCATGACGCCCGGCGACAACGAGAGCTGGCACGTCGAATGGACCCGCGTGGGCGACAGCAACCGCGCGCGCGGCGATGAGGCGGTCGCGGCGGGGCGAATCCAGACGGCGCGAAACTGCTGGCTGCGCGCGGCGGATTACTACCGCAGCGCTGAGTTCTGGCTCGCGTCGGATGATCCGCGCAGGCTCGAGACCTTCGAGAAGGTGGAAGCGTGCTCCAAGGCGTTTCTTGCCCACCTCACGCCGCCCGGCGAGGTAGTGCAGGTCCCTTACGAGAACGGCGCGTATCTGGACGCCTATTTCGTGCCGGCGCCTTTCCGCGTGGATAGGCAGCCCGCCGTCATCAGCTTCGGCGGCCTGGACGCCTACAAGGATGAGATGTGGTTCATGGCGGGGCGGGGGTTTCTGCAGCGCGGCATATCGGTTCTGATGATCGACGGCCCCGGCCAGGGCGGCACGCTGAGGAGAGGGGGCATCACCGGCCGCCACGACTACGAGGTTCCCGTGGGCCGCTGCATCGACTATCTGGAGACGAGGGCGGACGTGGACGCCTCGCGGGTCGCCGTCTGCGGCGGGGGAATCGGCGGCCATTTCGCCGCGCGCGCGGCGTGCTACGAGCACAGGCTCGCCGCCGCGCTCTCCCACACCGCCGGGTGGAGCCTCCATGATACATGGCGCGACGCGGGCGAGGATCACCGCCTGGCCGATTCCATCAAGTGGGTCTTCGGCGCGGATAGCGTGCGCGAAGCCGTCGAGAAGCTCACGCCCTATACGCTGGAAGGGCACATCGGGCGCATGAAGTGTCCCTATCTCATCGTCCACGGGGGCTACGACGTGCTCGGCGTGGCCCAGGCGCGCAGGGTCTATGATGCCGCCAAAGACGCCGGGGTGGACGCGACGCTGAGACTCGTCGATGAGGAGGAGACCGGCGCCGACCACTGCCAGCACGACAACCCCACCATCGGCCAGGAGATACTCGCCGACTGGCTGGCGGAGGTGTTCAAAATCGACGAGCGCGATCTGATGTCGAAGACCCTCGCGCCGATTCTTTGAGGAGGTTCATGTGAGCATCACGCTGCTTGAGAATTTCAGGGCCGTTTTCTACACGCCGTTCTATGCCGCCTTCTCGCTGGGGGCCTACGAGGAGGCGGGCACCGACGTCCGCATGGAAACCTCGCCCGATCCCGCCCGGAACGCGGAGCTGCTCATGTCCGGTGACGCACAGGTGAGCTGGGGCGGCCCCATGCGCGTCATGGTGGCTTATGACAAGAACCCCGACTGCGGTCTCAAGGTGTTCTGCGAGGTCGTCTGCCGCGACCCTTTTTTCCTCATCGGCCGTGAGCCGAACCCGGCGTTCCGAATGAGCGATCTGGTGGGTCCGAAAGTCGCCACGGTGAGCGAGGTGCCCACGCCGTGGATGTGCCTGCAGCACGACCTGCGCCTGGCGGGGCTGGACCCGCGAGGCCTGGACAGGGTCTCCGACCGGACGATGGGCGAAAACGCAGCCGCCCTGCGCGCGGGAGAGGTGGACGTGATCCAGGTGTTTCAGCCATTCGCCGAGGAGTTGATTCGGGAGGGTGCGGGTCACGCCTGGTATCAGGCGGCGGAGCGAGGACTCACTACCTACACGGCGTTCTACGCGCCGGCTTCGTTCCTGCGGGAAGAGCCTGAGTCCGCCCTCGGCATGACGCGCGCCATGCGTAAGACCGAACGCTGGCTCGCGGAGAATGACGCCGAGGACGTCGCCCGTCTCGTCAAGCCCTGGTTCGAGGATATGGACTTCGATCTTCTGACGGCGGCGGTCGCGCGCTACAAGAGCCTCGGCCTCTGGAACGAAAACCCCCGCCTCGCGCAGGAGAGCTTCGAGTGGCTCCGGGCCGCCTGCCTGAGCGGCGGGCTGATCTCCACGGGCGTCTCCTATGATGAGGCCGTGGATATGCGCTTCGTGGATGAAGCGATGGCGTAGGAGTTGTTGAGAAGCCCCTGGGAGGACAAAGGCAACTCCCATGA
>WTGD01000307.1 GCA_011523725.1 Nitrospinota bacterium | reverse complement strand
CCCTCACACCATTCAATTGAAGGCGGGAGAGAGAGTCATAATACTCGCCCGAGCGGAGAAACGCCCAAGAATCCATGAAGGAGGAAACATGCCGGATTTTTCCAGACCCGTATTCATCGTCAGCGCCCCCCGTTCGGGCTCGACCCTGTTCCGGCTCATTCTGGACGCCCACCCGCGCCTGGCGGTGCCCTCCCCCGCCTGGCTGTACGAGATGGTCTACCCCTATCTCTACAGCTATGGTGACCTCTCGACACCTGAGAACCTCATGGCGCTCGCCGAGGACATCTTCGAGAGCCCCTTCATCAAGAATATGAAGCTCGACATCACGCCCGAGGACCTCGTTTCCGCCTCCAGAGAGCCGACCTTCCGCGGGCTTTACGACGCGCTTCACCGCCACTACGCCGAACGCACGGGCAAGGAGCGGTGGGGCGAGAAATCCCCCCGCAATTCATTCTGGATGGAGGAGATCAAAGCCGATTTCCCGGATGCGCAATTCGTCCACATCGTGCGGGACGGGCGCGACATGGCGATCGACATCGCCGACTCGCCCGAGATGCTGCCCGAGAACGTGTACTCGGGCGCGCACGTCTGGCAGGATTTCACGGGCGCGGCGCATGAGTCGGGAAAACGCATGGGGGAACCGGATTACTACGTCATCCGTTATGAGGATCTGTGCGCAGAGCCGGAAAGGGAGCTCAAAAAACTGTGCGAATTTTTGGGTGAGGATTTCGACCCGCAGATGCTGGCCCACCACGAGACGGAATCCTCGAAGAGCTGGAGTTCCCTTCCCAACCACGTGAAGAGCGGTCGGCCCATCTCCACGCAATACTGCGAGATGTACAAGACGCGGCTCCCGGCGGACGACGTATCCGCGCTGGAAGTTGTGACGGGGGATCTGCTCGTCGAGTTCGGCTACCCGGTGGGCGGGAGTGCGAAACCCGTCCCCGAAAAACTCGCGGCCCAGTTGATGGAGAGCGAGATGATCTCAGCCCCCCGCGTGATCGCCTACCGCAAATGGCACGCCGACAGGCGGCGTGAGCGGCTCAAAGAGGGCGTCTGGAAACTCGAGGACAGAAAATCCCTCTTGCGCTCGCTTTGCTGATAACGGGGAGGCGACCCTCGATGGCCTGGCAGAATCAGGTGCGCTTGTGCCGTCTTTGCGGATTCACTATCATGGTGAACATCCATATTTCATGCGATTTATGCGCCGCTTGAGGAAGTCCGGTCCATTCACTTTCTCTTTCGCGGCGAGAAACCATAAGGAAAAAGGAGTCGAGTTCACGGAATCGAAACGAAATCTGGGAAAACCTGCTCATGGAGGAAGCCCGATGTCCAAGATCATGAAATGCATCATTGCCTTTGGTGTTCTGGTATCAGTGGGGTTCGTCGATTCGGCCCCGGCGGAAGCGGCCTATCCCGAGCGCGCCATCAACTACATCGTCGCCTACAGGGTCGGGGGCGGCTCCGACAGGACGTCGCGCGCCTTCGTTCCCTTTCTGGAGAAGCACCTGGGCAAGGGCGCCAAGATCGCCATCATCAACAAGCCGGGCGCGGGCGGTAACATCGGGTTCAACGCGATTGCGAACGCCAAGCCCGACGGCTACACCATCGGCATGACGAACTTCCCCCAGGCCATCGTCGGCCCCATCATGGGGAAGGTGAAATACACCATCAAGGACTTCGACTTTCTGGGCAACGTGAACCGGGGGCCGACGACGTTCGCCGTGCTCAAGACGAGCAAGTACAAGACCCTGGCCGACCTCATGGCCGACGTCAAGAAGAACCCCGGCAAAATCTCGATAGGCATGGCGGCGCTCAGCAGCGTCCACAGCATCGGGACCAGCAAGTTCATGGTCAAGACGGGACTTAAATTCAACAAGGTGCCCTTCGGCGGCGGCGGCCCCGCGCGCAACGCCCTGCTGGGCGGCCACGTTCCGGCCCTGGCGATCTCGATGTCGGCCATCGCGAAATTCAGGGACAAGGTCCGCATCCTCGCCCAGGCTTCGCCCGAGCGGGTGGCCATCGGCTCGTGGGTCCCGACGTTCAAGGAGCAAGGCGTGGACATCACCAACTTCGTCTATCGCCCCGTGGCTGCTCCCAAGGGAGTGCCGGCCCCGATTCTGGCGAAGCTGCGCGCCGCTTTCAAAAAGGCGATCGCAGACCCGGGATTCCTGAAAGTGGCGAAGAAGCAGAAAATCGCGGTGGAATACACGAGCGGCGAGGAGATGGCGAAGGTCGCTCTCGCGTCTCACATGGCCCACGAGCAGCTCTGGAAAACGAATCCCTGGATGAAGAAAAAGAAGAAATAAGAACCATCCGGGTTTTTATATGAGGGTGTTGAAAAAGGCCTGTGGAGCAATTTTAGTT
>WTGD01000008.1 GCA_011523725.1 Nitrospinota bacterium | reverse complement strand
GCCCAGGGCTGGCTAAGGGCCTCGCACCGGAAGCTCGATGAAAATCTCACGCTGCCCTACCGGCCCTATCACGCGCACGACGAGGTGCAGCCCCTGACGCCGGGCGAGATATACGAACTCGACGTCGAGATCTGGCCGACCTGCATCGTGGTTCCCAAAGGCTACCGCCTCGCATTGAGCATCCGGGGGTGTGACTACGTCTACCCGGGCGGCGTCACCCAGGGGCTTCCCAACATGCCCGCCGTGTTCTCGGGCGTGGGGCCGTTCCGGCACAACGATCCGGCCGACAGGCCGCCCGAGGTGTTCGGCGGCGAGGTGACGATCCACATCGGCCCCGAGCATCCCTCCCACGTTCTCTTGCCGATCATTCCGCCGAAGTAAATAACGCTCACCGGCGGTGGGTGTGGGGATGTTGAAAAAGTCTCCCGATCGAGAGTGTTCACCGTCATTCCGGCGAAAGCCGGAATCCATTTTGACTTTTCACTAGGCGGAGCGGCCACGACTTCGTTGCCGCGCAACGCCTGAATGCGATATCTGCGCGTAGGGAATGACGGTGCGTGGCCGATTCCATTGGCGGATGAAAATGGATTCCGGCTTTCGCCGGAATGACGGCAGTGGCCGATTTCGAGCGAGGAGGGGTTCTTCAACAATCCCGTGCGGACGACCCGCCGCCGCTCTCCTTTCTTGACGGGTCGAAGTCTGTGTGCGATCATTTTTTCATCACTTGAATATCGAAGATGCGATTGCACACTGGGCCATAGATCCAACCGGGGAGGAAAGTCTATGAAGCGCATGATAGGAATCGTTATCGTAGCAATCGCGTTCGCCGGGTTCACGTCGCCCGCGTTCGCGAAAGACATCAAGATCGGCATCGTGGTCGAGACGCTGGGGAACCCGTATTTCGCGTGCTTGAAACGCTCCGCCGAGGCGGAAGCCAAGAACCACCCCAACGTCAAGCTCACGGTATTGAGCGGCGCCCTGGGCACCGACCTGATCGGCGTGACCAAGATGATCGACGACCTCATCCAGAAGCGCGTGCACGTTCTCGCCTTCAGCGCCATCGACCCCAACGCGATGGTGCAGACGGTCAAGAAGGTGCAGAAGAGCGGCATCCGCGTGCTCATCCATTCCGACGACCTGGCCAAGCAGGTGGCGCGGCACTTCGTCGGGCCGGATCAGTATTACGGGCAGTCCGCGGTCGCCAAGGCAGTGGCCGAGGAGCTGGGCGGCAAGGGCAAGGTCGCGCTCATGGAGGGCGTGCCGGGCAACATGTCCAGCATCCTGCGGAAACGGGGCGCCAGGGACACGCTGGCCAAATACAAGGGCATCAAGGTGGTCGGCGTCTGGGCGGCCAACTGGGACCGCGCGCAGGGACTCAAGAAGGCCGAGGACATCCTGACGGCGCATCCCGACATCTCGGCCATCGTCGCCGTGAACGACGACATGGCGCTGGGCGCGCTCCAGGCCGTGAAGGCGCGCGGCAAGCTCGGCAAGATCATCGTCACGGGCTTCAACGGCGTCGAGGAGGCGATGCAGGAAGTTTATCGCGGTAACATGCTGGCGACCGTGCTGACTTTCTGCGATTCCGTCGGCAAGCAGCTCGTGCGCACGGGCGTCGACGTGGCGATGGACAAGGACGACAAGTCCAAGTACACGATTGACACCGGAACGATTCCGCTCGACACGAGACTGCTTCAGGCGGTCGGAAAGAACCTCAAAGCGGGCATCAAGTAGGAGTTCAAACGCGGCGCCGCGCGGCGGAGGCGGGGGGTATTGACCTCCCGTCTCCCCGCGCGCCCTCGCCTGAGGGGACGGACATGCCCATTCCACGCGACGTGCTCCAGGCCGAAATCGACAGGCGGCTGGCGAACACCCGGCGGCTGATGGCGGAGCGCGAATACGACGCCTTGATCGTCTACGGGAACAACAAGCTCTCCGGCAGCCTGCGCTATCTCACCGACTATTTTCCCGACCGGGCGGGGTGGATCAGCCTGACGTCCACGGAGACCTCCATCGTCGACGGGGGCGCGGCCTTCATCACGCAGAGCGACGACCCCGCGCTCATGGTCGATCCGGGCCTCATGCCGACGCGCGAGGTGTGCGTCCCGCGCATCGTGGCGGGGGAGGGGTTTTCGGCGAAAAAGGGCGACGGCCTCTCCGTCGAAAACCTCGAAAGACTCATTCGCGACACGGGCGACGTGAAGCGCGTGGGAATCGAGACGTTCGACAAGTTTCCGGCTCCCCTCTACGCGGGGATGAGGGAGATTTTCCCCGACCTCGAGATCGTGCGCTCGACCATCGTCGAGGAACTCCGGATGGTGAAGAGCGATTTTGATCTCGAGATGATGCGAAAGGCGGGCCGCGTGGCGGATCTGGGGCACGAGACCGTCGCCGCCATCCTGGCTGAGGACGGCGTCGGCACGACGGAGCTCGAACTCATCCGCGCCGCCGAGCACGCGATGCGCTCCGCCGACCCGATCTATGAGGATTCGTGCAGCTCCTCGCCGAGTCTCATCTGCAGCGGCTATCCGGTGGCGGGCGCGCTTTTGCACATGCCCAGCCCGGGCAAGGCCATCGAGCGCGGCAACGTCGTGCACTGGGACATCTGCATGCGGTTCGAGGGCTATCCGGTCGACTCCTCGCGCACGCGCGCCATGGGGCCGGTGACGGAGGCCCACCGGCGCGCTTATGAGACGATACTCGAGATTCAGCGGACGGTCATCGAGGAGGCGAAGCCGGGCGTCGTGGCGAGCAGGCTCGTCGACACGGCCGAGGCGATGGCCCGCGACGCCGGGTTCGATTTGTGGGACAGGTTCCTGGGCCACGGCCTGGGGTGGGACATCCACGAGCGCCCCGACATGGGAATCGAGAAAATGCCGCTCGAGGAGAACATGGTGCTCGCCGTCGAGCCGCGCATCGCCGTCGAGAACACCTACCTGTTCGGCAACGAGGACATGGTGCACGTCACGAAGGACGGCGGCGTTTCCTTCACCGCCTTCCCGAAAGAGCCGCTGGAGATATAGCCTCGCGCGCGGGGAGGGTTTACGCGCTGCGGAGCGGGGTTTTGATCGTCATTCTGGCATGGGCCGAAATGACGACGGGAAAAACCCCTCGGAGAGGAAAAACGGGTTCAACGGATGGCCCTGCGCAGGGCGCGATGGTTCTGTAGGGACAGGCCTCCGTGCCTGTCCTGCCCTCCGTGGTTGTCCTTCGTCAGGACAGGCACGGAGGCCTGTCCCTACGGTGAACAATTCAATGATCGGGATGCCCTCCCCCTGGTCGGCTACATCCGCAGAATCACCAAAGCAGGGTTTTTCAACAGACTCGCTCGCGCCGCCCGATCCTCCAACTGGAAGACTCGCCCATGACGCCGTCCCCCTCCCGTCCAACCGAATCCCGTCAGGAAGACGCGGCGGAGCGCCTCGTTCTCGACATGCGCGGAATCGGCAAGGCGTTCCCGGGCGTCGTGGCGCTCGACGAGGTGGATTTCAGCGTGCGCCCCGGCGAGGTCCACGTGCTCCTGGGCGAAAACGGGGCCGGCAAGTCGACCATGATCAAGATCATCTCGGGCGTCGTCGAAAAAGATACCGGCGAGATGGAGTTCGAAGGCAGCGTGATCGAGAGGTGCTCCCCCGCCCTCACGCGCGAACTCGGCATCAGCGTGATCCACCAGGAGCTGAGCCTCGTGCGGCTGATGGACGTCAAGAGCAATCTCTTCCTGGGCCGCGATTTGAGGAGCGCGAACCGGCTGCTCGGGCGGCTGGGAGTGCGCGATGAGGCGGCGATGGAGCGGCGCTGCCGCGAGATATTCACCGAACTCGGGATCGAGGTCGACCCGAACGCCGGGGTCTCGTCTCTCAGTCTCTCGGACATGCAGTTTCTCGAGATCGCCAAGGCGGTGGCCTTCGACGCCAAGGTCATCCTGATGGACGAGCCCACCTCGTCCCTGGGCCCCGGGGAGAAGGAGGCGCTCTTCGAGGTCATCGAGCGCCTGACGGCGCGAGGCATCGGGGTCGTCTACGTCTCCCACACGCTGGAGGATTGCCTGGCTATCGGCGATCGCATCTCCGTCCTGCGCGACGGACGCCACGTCGGCACCATCGGCGCCGAGAACACCGGGGTCGACACCCTCATCCGCATGATGACGGGGCGCACCTTCAGCGAGCGCTACCCCAGGATTTCGGGGGAGGTGGGCGAGGAGGTTCTCGAAGTCAGGAATTTCACGTCGGGAGGCGTGTTCGCAGACGTGAGCTTCAAGGTGAGAAGAGGCGAGATTCTGGGCTTCGCGGGCCTCGTCGGCGCGGGGAGGACGGAACTGTTCCGCGCGCTGTTCGGTCTCGACCGGATCGACGGCGGCGAGGTGCTCATCGACGGCGAGCCGGTGAGGATCCGAAAGCCCCGCGACGCCATCCGCCACGGGCTCTCCTTCCTGACCGAGGATCGCAAGAACCAGGGTGTGTTCCCGCTCTTATCGGTGCTGGAGAACCTGCTCATCACCCTGTTCAACTTCGGCAGGGAGAGCCGCTCCCGGAGGCTCACGCGCCTGATGGGCTGGGTCAACGGCTCGGGCGCGGGCAGCCTCTCGCGCGACTACGTGGAGAGGCTCCGCATCAAGGTCGCCTCCCTGACGGATCAGATCGTCCAGCTGAGCGGCGGGAACCAGCAGAAGGTGCTCCTCGCGCGGGGAATATCCACGGGTGCTCGCATCGTCATTCTGGACGAGCCCACCAAGGGCGTCGATGCGGGCGCCAAGGTGGAGATTTACCGCATACTCGAGGAACTCGCCCGGCTCGGGGTGGCGATCATCGTGATATCCTCGGAGTTGCCCGAGGTCACGGCTATATGCAGCCGGATCATCGTGATGAACGAGGGCCGCATCACCGGGGAGGTGCTAAGAGAAAACGCCGACGCGGAAACCATCATGCGCTACGCGACGGGCACGGCGGCGTAAGGGGGGGTGTTGAAAAACCCCAGGGAAGCGATTTGGGGTTGCGCGCACGCTTTTGAAGTTCACTCCCCCCTTGAGGGGGAGTCGAAGAGCTGAGGGCGTAAGCCCGAAAGCGATTCGGTGGGGGGTATAATTCGGAATGGCGATAAAAACGCATTTTACCCCCCACCGCATCAGCCTTCGCACAAACCGCTCGGCTTCTGCGACTCCCCCTCAAGGGGGGAGTGAAATACAGTACGCTCCTTTGGTGGTCTTTTTCAGCATTCCCTGTCGGGGGGCTTTTTAACAACCCCATAAGCGGCGCGTCTGCGGGGGAGGGATACGATGAGCGATGAGGTGAAAACGCAGAGCGGGCGAGGCTCCATCGCCGAAGCGGGGGGGGGATACGACATCGCCTCCCTCATCGCGTCCGGCTTTTCCAAATACGGTCTTATTCTCGCGCTCGTCCTGTTGATCCTCTTTCTTTCCATCACGGCGGAGAACTTCTTCACCGTCTCGAACATGATGAACATCCTGCTCCAGTCATCGAACATCGGCATCATGGCGGCGGGCCTCACGCTCGTCATCATTTGTGCTGAGATCGATTTATCGGTGGCTTCCATCCAGTCGATGGGCGCGGTCGTCGTCGCGCTTCTGCTCAAGGAATACGGCGTGCCCATCGTGCCGGCCGTGCTCGCCACGCTCATCCTCGGCGTCCTGCTGGGCGGTGTGAGCGGCGTCTTCGTGGGCTGGTTCGCGATTCCCGCCTTCATCCTCACGCTGGCGATGGACAGCCTCGCGCGCGGCGGCGCGCTCATCCTGACGGGCGAGCAGTCCATCTTCGGCCTGCCCGAGGCGTTCAGCGTCGTGGGGCAGGGCTACCTGGGCCCGTTTCCCATGGCCGCCGTCATCATGGGGGTCGTGTTTCTCGTGGCGCACCTCATCCTCTCGCGCACCGTCCTGGGCACGAACATCTACGCCGTGGGCGGCAACAAGGAGGCCGCCCGCGTCGCAGGCGTGAACGTCTTCGCCGTCAAGCTGTTCGTGCTCGTCTTCAGTGCCTTCTGCGGCGCGCTCGCGGGCGTGGTGATGGCCTCGCGCCTCATGGCCGCCCAGGCCATCATGGGCATGTTCGACCTGATGGACGTCATCGCCGCGGTCGTCATCGGCGGCGCCTCGCTGCTGGGCGGCGAGGGGCGCATCATCGGCACCGTCATCGGCACGCTCATCATCGCGTGCATCCGGAACGGCCTGAACCTCTTAGGGATAGCCGCCGACTGGCAACTGCTGGCGGTGGGGGCCATCATCATCCTGGCCGTCCTGCTCGACTACGTGGGGAAAAAGCGCACGGCGTAGGGGCTGTTGGGCGCTCTGCAAGGGAGGAGAAAAAGGCCGATACCCCGCAAAGGGCCGGCCAGGGGCGGGAGTTGCTGCGGCACAATCCCTGAGGCGCAACATCAGCCGGGAGTCGGGGCGCCGGCCTGCTTGCGTGAAACGCGAGTGGGGGCCGCCCGCTGTTCCCATTCCCGGCTCGAGGACTCAAACTCATAGCAAGGAACGGTACAGTTTGCTTCATCACGAGGAAGCAACCAACGGGCGACCCCCTTTTCCACTCTTCTTCCTTTTTCTTCTCTCGCCCCGGCCTGGGGACTTGACCCCCCGGGGCCGAAGGCGTCTTTCTCCGTTACCTGTGCGCCCCGAACGACCCGATGAAGGCGGCCTCTCCCGCCGGGTTGCTCAACTGCTTGACGAAAAAGGTTCCCGCCACCGAACCGGGAGCCTCGGGCGAATACGTTGTCGTTATCGTTGTCGTTGTGGTTGTGTTCGGAGGCGTTCCAGTCGTATCCGATTCCGTTTCTTCGGTCCTTGTATATCTCATTCCGAAGAACTGGCCCCTCCAATTGCCGCTGAAGGATTTGTTATCAACCACACCGACGGCCGTGCCATCCCCGAAAGCGTCGCTTATTGCATTTCCGAGGTCCCGTTTCTGCAGCTCGATGCTGCCCGCCATTTGCTGTCCGCCGGCGGTGATGCTCGTGACCGCGCCCTGGATGCTGCCCCTGCCATCAGGACCTGCGCCTGTCGGATTTATGAACTCGGCGGTGAGAGAAACGCTCCCCGTGAAATAGCTCGTCTCTCCACCCGCGATGTAGGCGCCGTTCGCATCCCCCGTGTAGGTGGCCGTGAAATCCTTTCCGTCATCCACAAAATTAACGATTTGGTTAAATCCGTTAGTCTGGCCACATGTTCTGGTAGTTGTGGTAGTTGCCGTTGTCCCCACTGTAGATGAGACCGGATCGGTAGGGCCATCGAGTCCACTGCATAAAGTGGTATCTGCAGGGATGGGCTGACTCCCATACGCGAAGGCTTGAATCGCGGAATTGCCCAAAGTTGTATTGCCCACCGTCAGCCAGATTCCGGCGACGAGATAGTCGGCGTCGGCAATATCATCTTCCCTATACCGCTCGTCTGTGTTTGTCGTGCCCGCATCGTCTTCCAAGGCGTTCGTTCTCGTTCTTACCTTGAGCCTCGTTTGCGTGATGTCCGTGTAGGCGTTGATGAAGACGGTGGGGTCGGCAGTGGGGGTGCCGTTGTCCAGATCGAAGCCATGGGGAAGGCGACTCGTTCCGGTAAGCGCGGGCGTCGTGCTGTTCGATACGAGGACGCTACCGGTGGGCCCCACCCGGACCGTCCGCTGTCCGGTAACCGCTGTCGCGCCGGACCCGGTATTCGCAGGGAAGGTGGCGCATGGTGAAGTCGCAGTCGCAGCGCAAGTCTCGGTATCATCATCATTAATAGTTGTCGCGCCGGCCTGGCCTACGTTAATGCTCCCGATTGCCAAGTTGTCCAACAGCGCGTCGGAGAGGAGCTTGTTGGCTCTCACGTGCTGGATGAGGGAGGAGCCGTTCGTCAGGGCGACCACGTCCGCTCGCATTTGCTCGCGTTGGCTCGCAACCGCCTCCACGGCTCTTTGGACCGCCGCCGCTGTCGATTGCGCGGCCGTCAGGTCGGCGAGCGCCGCCTGCGCGTCCGCCACCGCCATCTGCGCCTGCGCGAGCGTGGTGGCCGCATCTCCGGCGCTGCTCGCGATATCTACGATGAGGTTCAAGGCTGCCTGCGCGGCGTCGGCTTGCACGCGCGCGCTCGCTATCTGCTCCGCCGTGGCGTCCGGGTGTTCCGCTACCACCGCCGCCGCCGTATCCGCCGCCAGCGCCAGGTTGCGAGCGTCCGTGAGGATGCCCGCGAGTATGTCTCTCGCTGCGGCTATCCTTTCCTCATCCGTCGGTGGCGGATCCATGCAGTCCGGGTACGTCCCGACCTGACCCTGCGGGCATTCCATCACCGGCGGTTCCGGATCCGGCGTCATCGCAGAGCCGCCACCGCCGCCACCGCCGCAACCGGAGGCAAATGCCGCAATGCACACGACAAATACCATCAATCCCAAAAGCTTGAGCATTCTCATCATTTGCCCCCTAAGGCTACGCCCCCCTCCCGGGAGACCGGAAGGGGGCGGGCGGATGAAACTCGATTTCATTTATTGCTTGCGCGCGCCGAAGCGCGGGCGCTCCTGATTCTTCTTCCATCCCCGGCCCCGGGCGTCACACCGACGCCCGGGGACCCGAGGTGTTGTTTCTGCTGCTAGTCAGCCTTCCACGTGCCGAAAGCGCCCAGGATGCTCATCGCAGGGCCGGTCCGGGAGGGCGTTGCGGCGCCGAAGGTGCCGGCAGCCGTCGTGGGGAATTCGGTTCGAATCGCCACGCCCTGCGCCCTGTTGGGGCCGTAGAACCTGCCTGTCCAGGAGCCCCTTAGGGCCCTGCCGCCCAGGTTGCCTTCGGTGCTGCCTGTGAAGATGTTAGCCGGAGAACCAGCCGTGGGAGTACCATCACCGGCGATCAACGGCGCTCTTCCCAGCGAGATCGAGCCTTCGACGTCCATGCCGCCGGCCTTGATGTTGGAGATGCTTCCGGTGACGGCACCCAGGAGGAGCGTATCGTTCGCGGTATCATCTCTGGGATTAGAATCGTTGGCGGTCCTGCCGCCGAAATCGACCGAAAGGCTGGCGTCCGCGTCGAAGTACTCGATCATGCCGCCCGCCGAATACAGGCCGCTCGCGACGCCGTTATACGTCGCCGTGCCCGTGAGATCGGCCGGGACCTGGAACGGGTCCCTGCCGCTGGCGAATGCGGCGACGGTTGCGGGGTTCGTAAGACCGGTTGCGCTCGTCGCTTGCACGGCGTTCGGAATGCTCACCCAAACGCCCCAGGTCAGATAGTCCGAGTCTCCCCTCATCGTAGTACCGGCCTGGGCGGGCTGGAACACGTAGCCCGTAATCCCCCTGAGGACGCCCGAGGCGTCTACGCTGATGGAACAGGCCACGTTGGTGCCACAGAAGAACCGTCCCGGCACAGGCGGGTTGTTGTCCGTGGGGTTCTGGTTATACGTTCCCACGAAGCTGCCTCCGTCTCCCGAGATTTCTCCGCCGACGACAGCCCTGTTTACGCTTTGGTTGGCGCCTGCAGCAGCATCTGCGAGTTGGGTATCAGTACGGTAATTCGTGCTAGCTGCAGCAGTGGTGAAATAACTCTGCGCGGCCGGATTGATGTCCGTGAAGACGAGGGCATATTCTCTGCTGGCGGTCGCAGCGCCCGAGCCGCTCAGCAATTCGGCGCCCCCCCAGCCGCCGCGCGTCGTCACCGACAAAGGAGTTTCGCCTCTCGACAGTGGGGTGACGGCGCCGCCGGTCGGCGTCCCGCTTACCGTGAACCGGGGACCACTGCCGATGTCTCTCGCCGATGACGTAACCACCGCGCCCTGGTGGGTGGTATCTTGAGCAGTGGTAGCAGTGTTATCGTCGACATCGCCATCAGCGCCCACGGCATCCGCAGCCGCAGCGGCTCCCATCGCCCTGCCCACTCTTCCCGCATTGGATATCGGCGCGGGAGCAGGCACGCCGACGAGAGTGGCGCTGTCGATGGCGGCCTGGTTAGAGGCCGCGTTCGCCCGTGTGGTGATTCCCAAGCCGCGCTCGCCGGCCGCTTCCATCGCCATGTCGCGGGCCGCCTCGGCCGCCATCTGTTGCTCCATGGCCGCTTCGGAAGTCATGGCCGCCGCCGCCGCGTTGGATGCCGTCATGGCCGCGTCCGCGTGCATCTGCGCGTTCGTCGCCGCCACGGGATCCTTCGCGCCGGCCACGGCGGCCATCGCCGCCATGTAGGCCGCCATGGCGGCTTCCTGCGCAGCCATCAAGGCCTCGGCTTCGGTCATTTCCGCGGCAAGATCTTCGGCGGAGGTGCAGGAACCGTCCGCGTTATACCGGCCGCCGTCACCCTCGCACATCTCCTGCGCGGTGGGTTCCGGCATTGTGGGCGGCTCCGGATCCGGCGCGACAGCCGTGCCGCCGCCACCGCCGCAACCGGCCAGCGTCAGCGCGAAGACAGCCGCCAGCCCGAAAGCGTAGAGCTTGTGAATGTACTTGTCTTTGAACATCATTTAGTGAGTCCTCCTGAATACATAGAAAAAGGGATTTTCCGTGAATTTCCGGCTTTCTCCGTTTAACCTCCTTTCCTTTCGATATACGGGCCTTCACAAACTGAGCATTTATTATTTCGGGCGGCCCGGAATGCGGTGGGCCCGCCCGCGCATCGTCCGGGCCGGCGGTTCCGCGGGAGGCGAATCCCTGCGGCATTTGCACGCCTTCCTCGGCCCCCAAGGGCGAGTATCTTTCGACCACCTCGAACCCAGCCTGGTCGCCGCTAATTGCTATTAAGGGACGCCGGAAGCCCCGTTCCGGGCAGGGAGACCCGTTCCGGGGCGCATTTGGGCCGCAAACGGGCGGAAAAAGACGTAAAATCCCGCCTGAAATCCCTCCGGGGACCCCGGAATTGCGCTTGACATGCTCTTGAGAGGTGTTATATTTTCTGATAATAGCAATTATAAGAATATAAAAGTCCGCCGCCTCGCCTGAATCTCCACCCCCAAAACGGCTTTTTCCTGGAAATTCTCCGTCGTCCATGCCATCCGGGAACGGGCGAAGGTTTTTCAACGGCCCATATGTGCGGTCCCTGCGCTTTTGCCCGTCATTCCGGCATGCGCCGGAATGACGGTGGTTGTATCGTCTTGGTCGGCCTGACTCCGAGATGACGGGCGTCGCGAACTTTCACAATGGCGACCGTAGTAGGGCGGCCTCTATAGCCGCCCTACCCCCCGTGGCTGCCCGTATCGGGTATTTCCATCCCCGTGGTTGCGCTTCACAGGGACAGGCACAGGGGCCTGTCCCTACAATAGAATCCCCACCACCCGTCCCAGGCTTTCTCTCCGGCTCCGGTGGTGTATACTTTTCGCTGGAACCGCCGCCGGAGGCGCGAGCATGACCGAATCCGACAATCCAGAGTCGAAGGCCCAGGAAAAGCAGGGGTTTTACTGCTCCATCGTCTTCAAGAGCCTCATCCTCGTCCTGATCATTCTCGTCGTCGCCATCGTTCCGATGTCCTACCGCTACTATCAATCGAGCTACAACTACGAGCTCAACGTGCTCTCGGCCAGGCTCGAGTTCATCGCCGAGCGCGGCGCCTCGCTCATCGACCCGGAAGCCGTCCACAGCCTGAGGATCCCCGGCGACAAGAATACCCCCGAGTACAGGGAAGTGCTCGCCGCGCTCAGGCGCATCAAGGAAAGATCGGGCGTCGACAACGCCATCATCATGCGCAGGCGGCCGAACGGCAGCTACGAATACGTCGCCTCCGGGCACGACGGGTTCCAGATCGGCCAGGACGTCCGGCTCCACCGGATATTTCCCGCCACCTACAAGGCGACGAACGATACCTGGAACAAGGGCGAGATGATGCGCTCGCGGCTCTTCGGCGGGAAAGTGGGGGACCGCGAGTTCGACCAGTTCCTGCAGCTCAACACGCCGCTCAAGCTGGGCGGCAAGGTGGTGGCCATCCTGGTGCTCAACAAGCTCGCGAATCCCGTGGCCGAGCAGGTGGCGACGAACACCTTCAAACTGCTGCGCTTCACCATCATCCTGATCGCCCTGGGTCTCGTCCTCTTCTGGATAATCTCCTCACGCATGCTGCGCCTGCTCAGGAACCTCACGGGTGCGGCGGAAGAGGTGAGCCAGGGCAACCTCGACGTCACGGTTCCCGCCAAGAGGAGCCACGACGAGGTGGGCCGCCTGGCCACCTCGTTCGAGGGCATGATCGAGGGCCTGAAGCAGCGCGATTTCATTCGCGACACCTTCGGCCGCTACATCAGCAAGGAGATCGTGGACGAACTCCTGAACTCGCCCGATGGGCTGAAGCTCGGCGGCGAGGTGCGCGAAGTGGCTTTTCTGGTCTCGGATTTGCGGGGGTTCACCGCGCTCTCCTCGCGCCTCGAGCCGCATGAGGTCATCGACGTGGTGAACCGCTTCCTCGAGCCGATGGTGGAGATCATCACCAGGTACAGGGGCACGGTGGACGAGTTCCAGGGCGACGGCATCCTCGCGTTCTTCGGGGCGCCGCTGGCCGCGCCGGACGACTCGGCCCGGGCGGTGGCCTGCGCCGTGGAGATGCAGCGCGCCCTCGTCGGGATCAACGAGGAGCAGCGCAAGCGCGGCATGCCCGACCTGCACATGGGGATCGCCATCAACACGGGCGAGGTGATCGTCGGCAACATCGGTTCGGAAAAACGCACCAAGTACGGCGCGATGGGCACGGCCATCAATATGGCCTACCGCATCGAGTCCTACACCGTGAGCGGGCAGGTGCTCATCAGCATGGATACTTATCAGAAGATGGCGGAGTTCGTACAAGTCGGCGAGACGCAGGATCTGCGCTTCAAGGGGCTGGAGGAGCCGGTTCGCGTCTACGAGGTGCGGGGGATGACGGGGCCTTATGCCTGCGAGATGCCCGAAGCCGCGCCCGAGGCGTTCGTGGAACTCGCCTCGCCGATCGAGGTGCGGATGTTCGCGCTCGAGGGCAAGACGGTGTCGGACGAAGCGGTAGCCGCCGCCATCGAGCGGGCTTCCGAGAATTGCCTGGAGGTGGAGGCCGAATCCCCCTTCGAGAGGAACGCGAACCTCATGCTGCGGGCAGGCGAGGAAGCCGACGTTTCAGACGTCTACGCGAAGGTTGTCGAAGCGGACGGAAAACGGCTGGTGCTTCGCTTCACCTCCCTGCCCGATGACGCCAAGGCGTATTTCGGGCGGATCCGCGAATCCGCCGCGCAATCGAGCGCGTAGGGGGTTCCCGCTTCATCCCGGATAAGGGTTGTTGAAAAAGTCTTTGTCGAGGGCGCGAACGCTCCCTTTCCGATCG
>WTGD01000201.1 GCA_011523725.1 Nitrospinota bacterium | reverse complement strand
GCCAAGACCCCTGAACCGAAAGCGAAGCCCTCTCCTCCGGCGTACGGAGAACGACCCCAAAAGATCGAAAAAGCGAAGTCCGTACCTGAAAAACCGAAACCGCCGCCCACCCGCAACGGCGCACATCCGGAACGAAAAATTCAGGCGACTCAAGTCCGCAAGACGAAAGCGACCGTTTCGCCAAGCAATGCGGCGAATAACGGTTCCGTCCTCCATCAAGCCAACGCGAACCACACCGAAACGCCCGTCAAGGAACCACCGCAAGCGGAGCGACATGAAAAGCTGAAAGCGAATTTTCAGGAGAGCCCAGCCAGGGCGAACCTCGAAGAACCGCAGACTCACGCGCCTCCCGGTGTTTCTCTCGCGCAATACCCCGAAAATACGGAAAAACCCGTCGAGGCTCCACCGATTCCCCAGTCACCGGAGCCTGCGAAGAAAAAGACCTTTCCCCCTGCCTCTGAGAGCTTCCCCTCCGCGAGTTTCCTGAGGTTGTGGTAGAGTCGTTCATGAGGTCCTTGGATGATAAATACGCCGGAAACTTCGCGGCCATCAGGTGATGCTTTCGCCTTATGCGCTGAAAATTATCGCCCCGCGATTCGTATCGTTTTCATAAGCAGGAAAAGAAGAGAATAGGAGAAAAAACATGACGGAGCAGAAAACAGCCCTGAACCGATTCAGCCGGCGCATCACCCAACCGCCCTCGCAGGCCGCTTCACAGGCCATGCTCTACGGCGCGGGGCTGGATGAGATCGACATGAAAAACCCCCAGGTCGGCATCGCCAGCATGTGGTGGGAGGGAAATTCCTGCAATTTTCACCTCAACCGGCTCGCCGAATACATCAAACAAAGCGTGAACGCCGAGAAGAAAATGGTCGGCCTCATTTTCAATACGATCGGCGTGAGCGACGGCATCTCCATGGGAACGGAGGGCATGAAGTACTCCCTGCAATCCCGGGACCTCATCGCCGACTCGATCGAAACCGTCGTCGGTGCGCAATGGTATGACGCCTTGGTCACGCTCCCCGGGTGCGACAAGAACATGCCCGGCTCCATTATCGCCATGGCCCGGCTCAACCGGCCCAGCCTGATGGTTTATGGCGGTACCATCAGCCCGGGATTTCTCAATGGAGACAAACTGGACGTGGTCTCCGCCTTTCAGGCCTATGGCGAATATTTTTCGGAAAAAATTGACGAAGAGCGCTTTCAGGCGGTCATCCGGCACGCCTGCCCGAGCGGCGGCGCCTGTGGGGGGATGTACACGGCAAATACGATGTCCTCATCCATCGAAACGCTGGGAATGAGCCTGCCATACAGTTCATCGAATCCGGCCATGAGCGATGACAAGAAAAACGAGTGCCTCGACGTGGGGAAAGCCATTTATCATCTACTCGAAAACGATATCAAGCCCAGCGACATCATGACGAGAGAAGCGTTCGAGAACGCGATCACCATCATCATGGCGCTCGGTGGCTCGACCAATGCCGTCCTCCACTACATCGCCATCGCCAAGGCTGTTGGGATTGAACTCACGATCGACGACTTTCAGGAAATCAGCGACAGAACGCCTTACGTCGCGGATTTGAAGCCAAGTGGACAATTCGTTATGGAAGACCTCCACGACGTTGGCGGCGTGCCGGCCGTTCAAAAACTTCTCCTGCAAGAAGGCCTGCTCCACGGTGATTGCCTCACCGTCACGGGCAAGACGCTCGGAGAAAACATCGAGGCCTTGCCCGACCTTCATTCTGGCCAGAAAATCATCGTGCCGCTATCGTCTCCCATCAAGAAAACAGGGCACCTCCAGATTCTCTACGGGAACCTCGCGAGCGAGGGCGCCGTCGCCAAGATTACTGGAAAAGAGGGAGAACGCTTCGAGGGTCCTGCGCGATGTTTCGACTCCGAAGAAGACGCCCTCAAGGGATTGGAGGAAAACAGGGTTCAAAAAGGAGACGTCGTCATCATTCGCTATGAAGGCCCTCAGGGAGGTCCCGGGATGCGGGAGATGCTGACGGTTACGTCCGCAATCATGGGGGCCGGCCTCGGGGACGATCTCGCCCTCATCACGGACGGGAGGTTCTCGGGCGGCACGCATGGTTTCGTCGTCGGACACGTCACGCCCGAAGCCCAAACCGGCGGCCTCCTCGCTCTCGTTGAAGACGACGACATTGTTTTGATCGACGCCCAAAACCGCGTCATGGAACTCAAGGTGCCCGAGGAGGAGATAGAGCGGCGGCGGCGGAACTGGAGCGCACCCCCGCTTAAATTCACCAAGGGCACGCTCTACAAGTACGCCAAGTGCGTATCTTCGGCGTCCGAGGGATGCGTGACAGACGAATAGAGGTTGGCTACAAAAAAAGAGGGGAGAAAACGACTCCCCTCTTTTTTGTGGCCAATTCGCCCGGCTATGATGCGCTGGTTTTCTTTCTGCTGTCGGCGAATGCTTCGAAATACCCCGCAATGGAGGAAGCCTTCCAGTCGAAATCGACGTCGCGCGCTTTTTGCAGCACTTCGTCTCCGCTCAGGTCTTCCTCTTCGGCCAGATGAATCAGCGAGCAAATCCCGGCTCGCCCCAAGCCTTTTCAGTGAACGTACACCGGACCGTCCTTCCTGGCCTCGCTGAGTTTTTGGTGAATTTCCCCGGACAACTCGTCGCTGATGTTCGCGGCGTTCACGGGAATATGCACGAAGTTCATTCCCAACTCATACGCCGCCTCTCGCTCTGCGTCGGGCGGCAACTCCGGCTCTTCCTCATCAGCCATACGAACATTCACCAGGGTCCTTATCCCTTGGTCCGCCAGAGTCTGCATATCTTTCCGGCCCGGTTGTCTGCCGAACACGAGATTTTCGGCCAACTCGAAATATTCCATGCGCTGTTTCCTCTTTGCTGGTTTTACACTCGTTGCACCAGTTCCCGACAGCGAAGCAGGCAGGTCGCCCTGTCATCTTCTCCGTCACGCTTATAAATTCCAAGAAGATTGTTGATCATTCTCTCCACGATGCGGCGCGGCGGGGTTTCCTGCAGGAACCGCATGTCGAAATGATACCCGAGGCTCCGCACAATCGCCGCGCAATCACCTACACTCAAGCGTTTTCCCCTATCGAAGGGATCCAGAAATATGGGTTCCTCATCGCTTTGGTATTTCACGATAAAATGTCCCGGCATTCCAACTCCGTGAAAGGGAAGTCCCAATCGCCCGGCGAGAATCAAATACAAAGCGGAAAGCGATATGGGGATGCCGCGTCTACGCTCCAACACGCGATTCAGGAAACTGTTCTGCGCATCATAATAATTACCCCGTTCGCCATCGAAGCGAAGTTCTCCATGCAGATATTCTACGACTTCGTCGACAACGGCGTCGGCTTTACTTATCCCCTCCAATCGCCCCCGTAAATGATTTTCCATGCCCTGTAGTTCGTCTTTTTTCATCTCCATGTCTTCGAGTGGATGGCCGAAAGACGCCAGCAAGAAGCAAGCATCCTCCAGGTCCACGTCTTCCACCGAAGAAAGAGACCAGTCCGAAAAAGCGATTTCGATTTGACTGTAATGGAATTCCCTGAGCGACGGCGGCAGTATTACCTCGCTCGCCTCACGTTTTTTCAGCAGGTACAGGAGTCTTTTCTGCTCTTCAGTCGAAAATTCGGAAACCTGGCGGTCCAATGCCGCCGTCACACGCGCTGAACCATCATTCAATAAATGACAGACAGCCTCTAACTGCGAGTCACTCAACGACACGATGTCATCTCCGGTTCTTCGTAATACCGCCCCTAGTCCTCCTGTCCTGCAAATATGGTATTATCTTCCAGCCATATTCACAATTTGCGCCCGACGGGAGAAATCGCATGTCCACGTATGCCGATGTGGTGGCGGAGGTTCTTCAAGACGCGGGCATCGAATTCATTTTCGGCGTTCCCGGAAGTTTGAGTTCCGTCGAACTCATCGAATCCGGGAGAAAACGCGGCATACGTTACATCCTTTGCAGCAACGAGAGCAGCGCGGCCGTAAAGGCAGGTACGTACGGTATCATGACGGGACGACCGGGGGTCGTGAGTACGGGCGTCGGCCCGGGGGCGGCAGCCGTCCTCCACGGCGTGGCGAACAATTATCTAGAACGCGCGCCCTGCCTCATATTGACCGATCGCTTCTCCGATGAGCAATTCCGCCGCCAGGGCCGGCAAAGATTAGATCAGGATCGTTTGTTTCGTCCCATCACGAAAGGCACCTTCAAGATCGCGAAAGACAACGCCGCGGTGGCCATCAGGCGGGCGCTGGCTCTGGCCGCCGAAGGAAGGCCGGGCCCCGTGCACGTGGACCTCCCCTACGACGTCATGCTGGCGAGCGCCGAGGAAACCGATTTTCCCCCCAAGGAGAACCCCCAAAAATATATTGGCCGCATCGGATCCGCCCACCCGGGCATCGTCGCAACCATCGCCGCCATCTCGGAGTCGAAAAACCCGATAGTCATAGCGGGCCTTCAGGTAAACCGCTCGGGACGGGAAGCGGAAAAAGAATTCGTATCTTTCGTCGAGAAACTCGGAGCGCCCGTTCTCGCGGCGCCTTCGGCAAAGGGCGTCTTGCCGGAGCACCACCCCCTCGCCATGGGAACCTTCCGGGGCGCACCCTCAGAACGCGAATTGATAGACAAGTCGGACTTATTTCTTTTGGTGGGCTTCGACACGGTGGAAGTATTCGCCCCCGGGCATTGGGACTACCCCCAAAAGGTGATCAATCTGGATGAAGTGCCGCATCTCGACGATTTGATTCGACCGGAAATTGAAGTCGTCGCTCATCTCGCCGACATCCTCAGGGAGTTATGCGCTTCTGTCTCACCCAACCATGCCTGGAACACCGAGGATATGGATTCCTACAAGAAAATGAGGCAATCCGCATTGTTCCCCGCCGGAGAGGGTCTGATGCCCGGCGCCGTCATCCGGATTGCGCGGGAATGTCTCCCCGACAACGGCATCATGACCGCCGATGCGGGAAGCCATAAAGTCCTCGCCAATGACATCTGGGAGACGAGGCGCCCTCTGGGTTATCTGACCTCCAGCGGGCTGGGTTCGATGGCGGTCGCCACGCCGGCCGCCATGGCAGCCAAATTAATCGAACCAGACACGCCGGTTGTCTGTCTTACCGGGGATGGGGGTTTTCTCATGCGGATTGGCGACATGGAAGTCGCCGTTCGGGAAAATATCCCCTTCGTCACCCTCATATTCAACGACCGCTATCTGAACCTGATCAAGATCAAACAAGACAACCGCTCTTTCCCGCGTCTCGGCACCGAGTTCCGCGATTCCGATTATGCCTCTGTGGCGAGAGGACTGGGTTGTGAAGGAGAGAGGGTTTCTACAGAAGGAGAGTTAAAAGACGCGCTTCACCGTGCATTTTCTTCCGAAAAACCATGGGTCATCGACGCCGTTATCAATCCTGACGGCTATGTGGCTTCAAAAGACGTGCGCGCGGAATAATGAAAATTTTTCGCTTGACACAAACCTCTCAACAACGCATGTTATACTGTATCTCGTTCGCCAAGATGGGGGAAACTGCATTTCCCTGTGAATCAAAGCTCAGGCAAGGGCTGGGCATGATATCCTCGACCTCATCAGGGGTCTCCGCGCGGGAGGATTGTAAGTGCCAGAAGGAACAGTCAAGTGGTTTAGCGACAAAAAAGGGTATGGCTTCATTTCTCGGGAAGATGGCGACGACATCTTCGTTCACTTCTCAGCCATCGTTGCAGATGGATTCAAATCACTGAAAGAAGGTGAAAAGGTCACATTCGAGATCACCCAAGGTCCCAAAGGACTTCAGGCGGCGAATGTAACCAAACAAGAAGAATAACTTTCCTCCCTATCATCGCACTTCTCAACGGGTAAAAGCTACACGCTGGCCTCGGTATACTCTAGAACCGCCTGTGCCGCATTTTCCCCGCTTCTCACCGCACCCTCTACGGTGGCCGGCAGGCCCGTGCGAGTCCAGTCTCCCGCCAGAAAAAAGCCCTCTATCGGAGTTTTCGTATCTATCCGGTATCTTTGCTCCGCCACCCCGTTCGCCCAGGTCGCGGAACGCTCCCGCACCACCAGTATGTCCCGAATACGGTTCCGGGGAATCATGCGTTTCAGGCAATCTCTTGCAGACGACTCGATGGTCGACTTCTCTGCGGATGCGATGGAATCCTCCGCTCCGGCCAACAGACACACCAGGTTTCTCACGCCTTTGCTGCTGACTTCCGGGCGAAACAGCCAATCCCATTCCTCATTCACAATCGCTTCGAAAGGAGGCCCCTCATCCGGCTCTTCCAGCCAGCAATATGCGCTGGCGATAGGCCCCGGGCGCAATTTTTCCAGATTCGAAAAAGGCGCCCGTCCAGCGAGTTCTACGCCCAGCAGTCTGCCAAGTGCGTCGGGCGGCACAGCGGAAATGACTGCGGCCGCATGCAAGGTATCGCGCTCTTTCAAAATCACACCGCCGATTATTGAATTTTTGACCTCAACACCGACTGCGGGTTGCTGAAGTCTCACTTCTCCGCCGAGGCGCCGGATGCGTTGAGCCGCTCGGTTCGCCCACAGCGTACCCAATGCCTTCATCGGCACGCCCAAGGCGGCTCCTTTCGGTCCATCGGCGAAGGCTTCCCGAATCACCGCCTTGAACAACTCCGCACTCCCCTGCTCCAGGGGCAAGTTCAACACCGCGCGCGCAAACGGCTCCCAAAACCAGCGGACCGTTTCGTCCTTCTGGCCCAGCCGCCCCAGCATTTCACGCATGGATTCATCCGGGTTTTCATCATTCGATTTGGAAATAATCCTCGACAGGCCTTTCAGAAGATTCAATTTCCCAAAAAAGCGGGGGCCTCGCCATTCAAGCAAGCCCCGGAGTTGCGCCAAAACTCCTCCGTCCTCTGGAAATGACAATTGCGTGCGTCTAGCCGAATCCGCTTCCCGAATCCGGTAGCTCACTTCCAGGGAAGGTGAGAACGAAACATCATCCGCGGCGCCAACTCTCTCCAGCAATGAGCGCAACGCCGGATTGGCCGCCATGAACAAATGCGGACCCCAATCCAACTCCAGACCGGTAGGTGAGTGTATGAAACTGCGCGCCCGGCCGCCGAGAAACTTCCCCGCCTCGAGCAGAATAACCTTGATGCCGGATTCGGCGAGGCGCAAAGCGGCGGACAGCCCTGCGGCGCCGCCTCCGACGATGACAACCGGTCGCTCGAATCCGCCCAGCTCAGACATTTACGCTTCCAGAAAACAGCGAAGCGCTTCTTGCAGCTTTTTCCCAGCCGTCAATGAGGGGCGATAATCCATGTGCCGAAAATGATTCTCTTCCATCTCACTCAGAAGCCTTCCGTATATTCGGCCCATGATTCTGGCGGGAAGAAGGTTCTCTTTTTTCTCATGGCGCAAGGCCTCATTCGCTCGTTCGTAATACTCATGCGTCCGACCCGCAAAAAACCGAAGAAGACTTAGAACCTGGGAAGTATCATTTTTATCTCTCAAATCGGAGACCGTTACTCCATATTTCTTCATTTCGCTTCGCGGAATATAAAAGCGCCCTTCCTCGGCATCCTCCCAGACATCTCTCAAAATGTTCGTCATCTGCAGCGCTCTTCCCAAACAAACGGCGTAGTCTTTGGCGAATTCCGATTTTGCGCCAAAGATACCCAGGCACGACAGCCCTACGGCAGACGCCACCTTGTCGCAATAATTTTCAAGGTCCGATAAACCTTCAAACCGACTTTCCTCCAAATCCATGGCCACACCGTCACAGATCGCCCGAAGATGCTCCGGCGGCAGGTCATATTTTCGCGACGCCCACGCGAGTTCCCCGATTATCGGGTGAGGCGGGTCCTCATCGCTCAACTGATTCAACGCCTCCTTCCACTCATGCAACGAGGCTCTTTTGCCGGATACCTCGCCCGGCTCATCGGCGATGTCGTCGGCCATACGACAATACGCGTAAACCGCCATGATGGCGCGCCTTTTCTCTGCAGGCAGACTGAAAAAAGAGAGATAAAAATTCGACCGGCTCGCGCGAATGAACCAGCGGCAGTATGCACGGTTCAACTCCTCTTCGGCATGCCGATCCACGTTGGATTCGAGTCGCCAGACCGGGCGAAAGGCAGCGAGCAACGAGTTGGCCTTATCCCGGCCATTCAAAAGCGGCGAACCCGCGCAGACGTTCCATTCCGCACGGGAAATAGCGTCCAGCGCCGCAACCCCGCCGCGCCAAATCGCACGAAGCTCACGGCCCAATGCGCCGCGGGTGCGGTACAAAAGAGGCAAACCCTGCCCGAAGAGACGCTTTGTCCTCTTTATCTGAAAAACCAGGAACGCGCGCAATTGAGGCGTCGCCACATCTGCAAGCAAATCATCCTCGGAGACGGCGAATCGTTTCATCTCATCCTGCGGCATGTAGACGATGCCCCGTTCGGCGTCTTCTTTCACGTCTTGTAAGTGATTCGCAATCTGCAAGGCCGTGCAAATGGCGTCCGAGGCGCGAAGGGCCTCTTCATCGCGTATCCCGTGCAGCATGAGAACGATTCGTCCGACGGGATCCGCCGAGCGGCGGCAATAATCGAGCAGGGCTTCATAGTTCGGATACCGGAGAACCGTGACGTCTTGTCTGAACGCCGAGAGCAGATCCCGAAAAGGCCGCAATGGCAAATCGAATTTCTGAATCGTGTCGGAAAGCGCAATGAAAACGTCCGTTTCGGCGACTCCCCGCGCGGCCGCTACGAGTTTTTCTTCCCATTCATCGAGACGTGCAAGGCGCTCATCGACGGGCCCGGTCGTATCCGCGATATCATCGGCGCCTCTGGCGAATGCATATACCGCGGCGACATGCGGCCTTATCTTCGCCGGCAACAACTTCGAGGCGACCGGAAAGTTTTCGTAGTGGCCAACTACGATTTTCATGCAGGTATCGTAAGCGGCACTTAAATCAGCCTCCGAGACGGATGTCGCCTCTTCACCCGAATCCCGTATTTCCTCGTCATTCATGAGAGATTCTATCAACCGCGCATCCGCCGGCAGGAAATTAAAATCCCCCAGTGAGGAAGGATGCACCCATGCATGCTCCGCCACTCCCAAATTCTTCGCCGTACCGCTTTTCCATTCGCAATCATAAAAGCGCAGATAAACGTCTCTATCAGGATAACGATGGCGGGTCTCCCAATAGAGACGACCCACACCCACCTCGATTCCGAGTTCCTCACAAATCTCGCGGCGCAATGCTTCCTGTGGGTTCTCACCATCCTTGATTTTACCGCCGGGAAACTCCCAAAAACCCGGCATATGTCCACCCTCGGGACGCTGACAAACAAGAATGTGCCCTTCATGCCGGACAATCCCGGCGGCGACGTTCAACTCCAAAGCGGCGGCTTCGCTCTTCATTCAAGCTCCACGAGTTCCATCCTGAGGGGAATCGGTTTCCGCATACTTCGACAAGCACCTGAGAACACTTGAAAATACAATGGGTTCCGCCAGGGGCAACGCCTCGGCTAGTTCTTTTTCATTCGCGAAACACTCGCCCGGGAGGACCAATCCCGGCATCCGAAGCTTTATCGAATCCTCGGAAAACGGCCACGGAGATATTTCCAGATCGTCCATGTTGGCCGTTTTCACTTTCAAGCCACTCTGCGTCAAGGGATGGACGTCGTCATCGGGCGGGGTGATTTCCGGCGCCCGGCACGCCAAGAGTGATAGCGTATCGCAAACCCTGAGCAAAGACACGGAGTTTTCAATCGCGTCTTTGTGCCTCGGCTCGATGAGGGCGTCCAACTCTTCCTGCCTTTTTGATTCAGCGTGAATGAACCCATTAAGTACCTTGGACACCTCAAATGGCGCGCCCCTCCTTCCTCCTGAGGCGAGCGAAGAAAAGTGCAGGCTGACAAGACAACCCGAAAACGGATGAAAAGACGCGCAGGCATCAATGCCCTCCGACCATATTTCCACCGCCTTGTCCGCCGTTATGCCGAAAAAACTATAGGGCAGTTTCGTCATTTCATCCCACCTCGGGGTAGCGTCCGAGCGGCACCATCCAACATCATGGTTGTCGATGGCGAACAAAACTTTCTCTCTGAGTTCATCCGGCGGTGAGGGAAGCGATTCAATACCTATCCAGTTTCGCGCAATCGTGCCTGCGGCTCGGGCGTGGTCATGCTGGCTGATGAGGCGAACATGGTTATCTCGTGGACAAACTATCATTTGAAACACCAGAAAACGGCGGAGAATACGTTCCCAATCCGTTGAATCTCCAAGTCCATGACCCAGAAGTATTTTATTTCGCTGATGAAAAATGTAACAACCAACATGGCGGCAAACAAGAAAAAACAAGCAAATGTAACACCCACTTGAACAAGAGTGTCAAAACACATAATTTTGCTACAAGTCAGTATATATTCTTGTCTTGGAAATAAGGAAATCGCGCCAAATCATGAATCAAAAAAATTCCCCGCAAGATCCCGGTTCCGTCGGCCTCACGAAAACACGCACCATCACTCTTCCCGAGCCGTTCCGGACCGACTCCGGCGAAACATTGCCCGAAGTCCAGATTGCCTATGAAACATACGGCGAACTCTCCCCCGGCGCCGATAACGCCGTTCTGGTCATCCATGCGCTTACGGGCGACGCGCACGCAGCCGGCTTCCACAACCCGGACGACCCGCGCCCGGGCTGGTGGGACCCGATGATCGGCCCCGGAAAGGCCATCGATACCCGAAAATACTTCGTCGTCTCCTCGAACAACCTGGGGGGCTGTTCAGGCACCACGGGACCTACTTCGATCAATCCCGCCACGGGCAGAGCCTACAACGCCGATTTTCCCGTCACCACGGTGGAGGACACGGTTCGCGTCCACAAACTGCTTCTCGACCATCTGGGCGTCAGACGCCTCAAAACGGTCATCGGCGGCTCGCTCGCCGGGATGCAAACCCTGGAATGGGGCCTGCGCTACAGCGATTTTTGCGACTCCGTCATCCCGGTCGCGGGAGCCGCGCGTCTCGACCCGATGGGAATCGCATGGGACAAAATCGCCCGCAGAGCCATCACGGCGGACGGCGACTGGAACGACGGCGACTACGCCGCCGGCCGGGGACCACGCAAAGGTCTGAGCGCAGCGCGCATGCTGGCCCACATCACCTATCTGAGCAAAGGAATCATGTGGGAGAAATTCGGCCGCGAAATCAGGGATAAGGACAAAATGCTGGACGATATCGCCTCGCGCTTCGAGGTGGAGAGTTACCTCGATCATCAAGGGGATAAATTCGTTGATCGCTTCGACGCCAATTCGTATCTGTATATCTCCCGCATGATGGACTTATACGACGCTTCCCTGGGTTTCGAGAGCCTCGAGGCGTCGCTCTCGCGGCTGAAAACCAGATGCCTGCTCGTATGCTTCATATCCGACTGGCTCTTCCCGCCGGAGCGAAGCATGGAGATCGCTCAAATTCTCCAGAAACTCAGGCATGAAGTGGAGTTGCACACGGTGGAATCCACCTACGGGCACGATGCTTTTCTGGTGCAATACGACAAGCTCACCGAAATCGTCGGCGGCTTTCTCCAAAGGCTCGAAAATGGCGGCCCGATCGGCATAGGCGCCGCTCCCATACCCCGGGGCTGCAAGCGGCTGGTCCTCTCCGTGCCGGGTCATCTCGTGCAGAAACCCATCTTGTGGGAACTCGGCCGAAAATACTCGTTTTCCATCAACATCATGCGGAGTGAGTTGGATGCCCAATCGGGCTGGCAGGTATGCGAATTTGATGGCAACGAGGAGGAAATCGCGCAAGCGGTCACGGAACTGCGCAATATGGGGGTGTGGGTCGACCCCGGGGGGCATGACGCCATCGACCACGACCGCGCCGAAGTGGTATAAACCAGAAAACTGCTGCCTGGATACATACTCAACGGTATACTCGAGAGATTCGTTGCAAACCAGACGGAGGCAACCCCATGAGTGAGCTGAAAGAACCGATCGTTGTGGTGAAATACTCGGATTACACATGACCTTTCTGCTATGTCGCCACCGTGGGTGGCACGCCCGTGATTGAAGAAGACCCCGACGTCGTCGTCGAGTGGGTGAGTTGGGAGGGGAGACCTCCCGGCCAGGAGTTCGCCGGCTACTCGCCGGAGCAGAAGCAGGATAATTACGAAAACAACCACAAACCTCTCGCCGAGAAGTACAACGTACCCATCCGGGTGGCGGGAGGCGACTACCGCACCACCAACCTCCACATGGCTACCTATTACGCACGGGACAAGGGAAAGTTCAAGGAATTCCGGGATCGCTGCTACAAGGCCCGCTGGGAGGACGACCTGGACTTAGAGGACTTGGACGTCATCGCCGGGCTCGGCGAGGAGGTCGGCCTCGACGGTGAGGAAATCAAGACCGCCATCGCCGAGGAACGCTACATCGGCGCGCTCCACAGCCAGCGCGCGCAGGGGAAAGGTTTGGGCATCTTCGGAATCCCCACGTTCGTGGTGGAGGGAAAACTTTTCTGGGGGACAGACGTCATCGACGACGTGAAGGCCGAAGTCGCGCGCGTGAAGCAGGAACGGATCGAGAAGGAAAAAGAAGAGAGCTGATTCGCGCCCCCGGCGCCTCGTTCGTTCATCAGTCCGAACGGAACGCCCCTCTCCCTGGGGGGGTGTTGAACAAGCCCCCGCATCAGGCGGGTGGAACCGAAGCCCCGCCGGTGAGCAGATGCGGGCGGTTGCGGGGAAATGCGTGGGTCAAACCCGACCGGGGAGGGAGGGTTTGCGGTTTTACGCGTCGCGAGAGGAAATGCGGGCTGCTGCGGGCAAATACGCGTGAGGCGGAAAACTTTTTTTGACGCTGGATCTGAGTGCAAGACGCTAAGATTTATATGGTAATCCCTTTTATTACAATCATTTGCGCGGAAAATACTTTTCAGAAATTTATCGAAAAACCCCGTGAATTTATCGAATTTTACGGGAAATATAATTATTTTCATTTTCTTCGCCCTCCTGGAACCCATAACCGCCGCTCCTCCTCTCCCGGTGGCCGAACCCGACCGGGGAAGGTTCGCCCTCCCCGGGCGGAATCGACCATACCCGAACCCGGGCTTCGGGACGGAGCGGCAAATGCGGGGAAATGCGCGCCGGACCCCCTGCCCCGCCCGGGGAGCATTTGAAAAAGCCCTTCTCGCCTGGCGACCGTTATTCCGCCCGAACCGGGCGCGCAACCCGAACAGGGAAACGTAACGCCAAGGGCCGCATG
>WTGD01000264.1 GCA_011523725.1 Nitrospinota bacterium | reverse complement strand
CGGCCCGCCCGCCGCTCGATAGTCCGCCTCGGAACAAGACAACCCATCGCGCGTGGAGGATAACAAAACCATGCCGAAGAAGAAACTGCCGCGCGGGTGGAAATCATTTTCACATCGTGGTCGAATGGGTTTTCCCGCCCCGGTGGAGAGGTTCCAGGTGCCCTGTTTTCCCCGCGCGCGCCCATGAGCGCGCAAGTCCCCGGCGCGATTCCCTTCTGGCGGATGCCCGCGTTTTATTTCCTGCACTTTTTCGCCGTGGGCGTCATGCTCCCGTTTCTGAACATCTTCTATCATTCCGTGGGCGTGAGCGGGTTCCAGCTCGGCCTGCTGAACGCGGCGCCGCGCCTCTCGAGCGCGCTCGCTCCCCCTCTTTTCGGAGCGCTTGCGGACAAGTTCCGCCTGGGCCGAAGCGTGGCCTTCACGTGCGCCGTCGCGAGTTCTCTCCTGGCGCTCCTCCTGTGGGGGGTGAGTGGTTTTCTCGCGCTCTTCGTGCTGATCACGCTCTTCTCCGCCATGAGAGCCCCCCTCGTGCCCATCGCCGAGAATCTCTGCCTGCGCGAAATCGAGGCCACGGGCGCGCAGTACGGCCGGGTGCGCCTGTGGGGGTCGCTGGGCTTCATCGTCGCGGCGATGGGAGCGGGCCGCCTGGTCGAGACCACCGGGGTCGCCGCCATTTTTCCGTTCGTGGCGTGCGTGGGCGTCCTGCTCGTCTTCGTCATCTTTCATCTGCCGAGGGAGGTCGGCCCCGCGCGGCCGCGCTTCCGGGCCGACCTGCGTCTCCTGCTCCGCAGCAGTCCGCTCGCCGTCTTCCTCCTCACCACGACGTTCGCCGCGATTTCCGCCGGACCCTTCGGGATTTACTTCAGCATCCGGCTGAAGGAGCTCGGGCTTTCGGCGGACCTGATCGCCCTGGCGTGGACGGTAGGCGTGGTGAGCGAGATTGTTTTTCTCATCTACGCGCAGGCCATCCAGAGAAGGTTCGGCCTGAAGTGGATGATCGCCGCCGGCATGATCGCCGCAGGCTTGAGATGGGAGTTCGTGGCCCTCACGACGGACGCTTTTTTGCTCATCCTTATCCAGCTTTTGCACGGCGTCGCCTTCGGCGTCTTCCACGCGGGCGCGATCCAGTACGTCGACCGTCTGAGCAGCGCTGCGACCAAGAACACCGCGCAATCCCTCTACAGCGCCGCCACCTGGGGGGTCGGCTCCACGCTCGGCGCGCTGCTGGCGGGCTGGCTGCTCCCGATATGGGGGTTCGTGACGCTGCTCCACGTCGCCGCGGGCGTGGCGCTGTGCGCGGGTCTGGCCTTCGCCGTCTTCGGCGAGAACGTGGAGTGAAACCGCGCGCCCGTGCTGGACGGCCCCTCTCCTCGTGTGGGAGTATGGCGCGCGCTCCCTTATCGAAGGCGCGAGGTGAAACGAGGGAGGCGAAGGATTGGAAATGATCGAAAAGACCCTGTATCTGGCGAGTCCTTACGGCTTTTCCCTGCAACAGCGCGAGGGGCCGCTGCCCGATCTCGTGGCGGCGTTAGAGGCGCTGGGCGCGGAAGTGTGGGAGCCGTTCACGCGCAACAACCAGCCCGAGATGCTCGCGAGCCCCGGCTGGGCGTACCGCGTCGGGCAGAACGACATGCGCGACGTGCGCGAGGCGGCGGGCTTTTTCGGCGTGGTGAACGGCTGCCCGCCCGATGAGGGCGTGATGATCGAACTCGGCATGGCGGTCGCCTGGGGAAAGCCCGTCTTCCTGTTCCGCGACGATTTCAGGCGCTCGACCGATTGCGAGAGCTATCCGCTGAACCTCATGGTCTTTACCGGCCTGCCCGAGGTGGGCTGGGAGAACTACTTCTATACCTCGCTCGATGAGATCGCAGACCCCGAAAAGGCCCTCGCCCGCTGGCTGAGGGACGAGCCCCTGCCGTGAGGGGGGTGCTCCTCGAATCAAAAACAGACATTCATCTCATGAATTTCCGGTCGGGTTCTCATGTTATTTGGCGCGTTATTTGACACGCTATTTGGCAGCGCATGTACTCTTGCAACTATCTAAATTTAATATAGTTACAACCTTTCTCCTTAAAAATTCACGTCCCAAACGCCCTTATTTGACACACTATTTGACACGCTATTTGGCGCTGGTGTGCAGGGTGGGACGATTCGTATTTCGGGGAAGTTTTTCTAAGCAATCGGCGTGATTGCCTACACGGCGTATTCGACCTCGAAACCCTCTCTCGCGGCGGGAATGAGCTTGATGGCGATTTTCCGCTTTCTCTGTTTACGCACCTTTTCAAAAATATCGAAAATCCGTTTCGGGTGTTCGTACCCTTTCCATGCCGAATAGACGAGACGAATCAACAGGTCGTTCGGTCGCCCGGGTGCTTTTCCGTTTTCCCACTTGGATAGCGTGGTGTGGTCCACCTCCAGCATTCTGGCGAATTCCCGGGCGCTCAGGCCTGCGTTTTTTCTTAAGTAGCGTATTTCTTGCCCGCTCAAGGGGCCCGGCTTGTTGATGACGGCGTTGCCGAGTTCATCCAACACGGAAACCATACTTTTGATTTTCAGCCCGACGCCGCACCCGCATTTGATGAGACGCGCATCCTTGATGTATGCGTTATCAAGCCCCGATGACTTGAAGTGGTAGTCTCCCGTTGTTTCCATGTAGACTTGTCCGCATTCTTTGCATCTCATGTTCGCCCCCTTGGTGTTAATGTCCTCCTTTAACATGAAATAAAGTTGGCTTTAAGTCAACATAAAGGGTAAGGCAGTTGGCCTGGAGATAAGCAGAGGAGTGCTTGAATGTGGGGTGCCAGGTCATCCCTTCCTGATAACAACCCGCACGCGGCCCTCCGCATCCGGCGTCGCGCTCTCTATGGCGTGGCCCTCGGCGGCGGCGCTTCTGGGGACGCTGGTGGCGGCCTCGCCCGCGTCGAGCCATACTTCGAGGGTATCGCCCGGCGCCATCGCCTCGAGCGCGAGCTTCGTCCGCACCCAGTTCATGGGGCATAGTTCGCCCGTGAGGTCGATGGTTCTGGCGCGGCTCATTTTTGGCTCCTCGTGAGGTTCGTCCGATGTCCGATATTGCCATCTTTTTGACCGGAACGGGAACCGGCGTGGGAAAGACGGTGGCGGGCTGCGTCATCGCGGCCCATTGGGCGGCGCAGGGCCTGGACCCAAGGGTGATGAAGCCCGCCGAGTCGGACTGCGCGCTTGTGGATGGCAGCCTCGTTCCCCGCGATGCCCTGGCGCTCAAGACGGCGACGGGCGATCCACGGCCGCTCGATGAAATCTGCCCCTACAAGTATGAAGTTCCCCTGACCCCCGCCCACGCGGCCGAACACGAAGGCGGGCCGCCGGATTTGGAGCGTATCGTCGCGCAGGTGGAAGCGCTGAAAGAAGAAGGGAAGCCCCTGCTCGTGGAAGGCGCGGGCGGTCTTCTGGCCCCCTTGACCGAAGGCGTCATGATGATCGATTTGGCCCTGCGCGCGAATCTGCCCCTCGTGCTCGTCGCTCAGCTTGAGCTCGGGACGATCAACCACACGCTCTTGAGCGTACGGGAGGCGAGAAGGCAGGGCCTTCAGGTTCTGGGCGTCATCCTCTCCGACACGACGGGGGAGGCCACGCCCGCGGCGGAGCGCAACCCGGCGGCGGTCGCCGAGCTTTGCGGGGCGGACGCTCCTCTTCTGGGCGTGATTCCTTACCTGGAGGGGGTGGACGGGATTATCGCGCGCGCAGCACCGGGTACCGGGGATGCGGGCAGGCTCCTTCACCTGGGGCAGGCCTTGAATTTGGACGCCCTCGGATAGCGGGGCGGGAGGCTCGCTACTTCGCGAGGACGCGCTTGCGCAGGGATTCCACCTGCGCGGGCGTGCCCAGGGCGTAGAGGTGGTCTCCCGCCTGAATTTCGAAATCGGGCCCCGGGTTGAAGCGCATCTCCCCGCTGGCGTGACGGATGGAGAGCAGGTACACGCCGGTCTCCTGGCTGATCTTCGATTCCCTAAGCGCCATGCCGACCAGGTCCGAACCCTCGGGCACGGTCACCTCGTCGAAGTCCAGGTCCGTCGTCGCGTGGCCGGTAACCTCGTCGAGAAAGCCGGCGAGCTTGGGTCTCAGAACGGACTGCGCCATGCGCATGCCGCCCATGATGTAGGGCGAGACCACGCGGTCCGCGCCCGCCGCCTCCATCTTGCCGATGGAGCTGTCCAGGGCCGCGCGGCTCAGGATGAAGATATCCGGGTTGAGCGCCCGCGCCGTGAGGGTGACGAACACGTTTTCCGCGTCCGTGGCCAGGGCGCAGACGAGGCTCTTCGCCTTCTCCACGTGCGCCTCCATGAGGGTTTCGTCCAGCGTGGCGTCGCCGAGGATAACGAGTTTCCCCTCCTGATCGAGGTGCGCGGCGATGGACTCGTCGCTCTCGATGATGACGTGGGGCAGCGACTCTCTGGCGTATTCCCCCGCGACGGTGGAGCCGATGCGCCCGTGCCCGCAGATGATGTGATGGTTTTCGAGTCTGTCGAGTTCTTTCACCAGTTTTCGCCTCCCGAAAATCTGACGTATCCGCTCTTCGAACCTGATTTCGGCGATGATCGCGATTCCGTAGAAAAGGGTGCCCACGCCCAGGATCATGAGCGCCACGGTGAGCATGCGCCCTGTCGTGCTCAGTTCACGCACCTCGTTGAAGCCTACTGTCGTGACGGTGATCATCGTCATATAGAAGGCCTCGACGATCGACCATCCCTCCAGCAGGACATAGCCGGCCGTACCGAGTATGACGATGCCGACCAGAGATGCGGCGATGTAGGATATACGCACGTAATATTGCACCTTCTTAGAGCATCCGGTCCAAGACCCTTTGATGCCTGGATTTTAACCGCAGCGGCGATGTAATTGCGAAGAGGTTTTGAGCGGTTGAACTCCTGTGTGCGCTGAACCGGCGGTGCATTTCTTCCGTTGTGGATGCAGCGGGTCTATTTTCTCATCGCCAAATCGAACAGCGCGCTCCCGAGCCGCTCTCTCGCCTCGGCGCGGATGGGTTCCGTGGCCTCCGCGAAGGCCGCGCGCTCCGCATCGCTCAGGTCCACGAAGGAGACGCCCTCCTCTTCGAGGCGCTTTCGAATCGCGATCTCACCCGCCTGGGCGGCCTCTCTCTGGTAGTCGATGGCTTCGCGGATGCACGAGCGCGCCGCTTCCTGGACTTCAGCGGGCCAGGCGTCGAAGCTCTCCCGGTGGGCGAGCAGGGCGCGCGCCCCGTAGAAGTGCCCGCTCATCGTGATGCGCCTTTGGTGGTTCGTAACGCCGTAGGTCACGGTGTTCGAGAGCGGGTTTTCCTGCGCGTTCACCTCGCCCGATTCGATCATGGCGATCCCCTCCTTGAGCTCCACCGGCACAGGCTCGGCGCCCAGGAGTTCGAAGGTCCTCACGTGCGTCTCGTTGGGTTGTAAGCGGACCCGAAGCCCCCGGCAGTCGTCCGGCGTTCTCACGTCGCGGACGCTGTTCGAGAGGTGGCGGAAGCCGTTGTCCCAGAAGCCCAGGCTCTTGTAGCCGGTCCGCGCCTCGATTCGCTCGCTCAAGTGCGCGCCGAGCGCGCCGTCGAGCGCGCCGTAGGCGTGGGCGGAATCCTCGAAGGTGAAGGGCAGGTCGACGATCTCGAGCTCCGGCACCCTGTCGGCGAGATAGCTCGTCGAGAAATAGCACAAGCCGAGCATCCCGCATTCCACCATGGCGAGCAGGTCGGGCGCGCCGTAGCCGAAATCCATCACGTTCCAGAAGATGTCTGTCCTGACGCCGTCGCCCAGCCGCTGGCCCATCTTCTCCCTGAAGAGAACCATCGCGCGGCTGTGGGAGGTATCGGGCGGGGAGTAGCCCCCGATGCGGATGTGGACGGGCACGGCCATCTGAAATCGCTCCTTGTCAAAATTGAGGGATGAAGCGCGCTTGAAAAGCGCGACCATATCACATATATCCTCCTTCGCCGATGGGGATAGGAATCCTTTCATTTTCAATATGCGGGCTCTGGAAACGCCTCTCCGGGTCTTGACGCATTCGCCGCGCTGGGGCATGTTCCACCCTCTGATTTGTTCTTCGAAGCCGAGGAGATCGAAAAAATGTCTTCACTTCAAGCGCAGCTTTTCGTGCAAACCGCTTCCGTCACGCTGAACCGCTTAACGAAAGACTTGCAAAAGGAGTTCGAGCCCAAGAAGGGCGATCGGTTCAACGTCGAGGGCATCACCTACGAGATCGGCCCGCCGAAGTTCGTGGATTCGGACAGGGCGATCCGCTTCGAGATCAGCTCGAAGATACCCGGCGAGGAGTTGCCCGCGTCCTACGATCACGCCAAGTATTTCAAGCAGATCGAGAAACGCAACACCTCGGCGAAAAAACCCGTTTCCGCCGACATGGAGAACATCGTCCGCGAGACGCGCGACCAGGAGCGTAAAGAAAGAGACTACGTGAAACTCACCTATCAATACGGGGAGAATGAACTCTACGACGACAAGGACATTCTCAAGGACATCGAGGGTATTGCAAAAGGCTCGAATGACAGGGAAGCGCCGCCCAAGGTTCCGGGTGTCACCACCCTGGCGGGCCGCCTGATACTCGAACGTGTGCAATCCTCCCTGTATGAGGTGGCGAAAGGGAACATCGAGTCGCTCATCGACGCGAACGCGAAGGTGCGCGCGGAACTGAAAAAAAGTGGGAAGAAGAAGTAGGCCCGCGCCATGGCGCTATGCCTTGCGGGTGTGACGGCGTATACGCCGCTCGAAAGGATAACGGACGCCCTCCTCGTTATCGAGGAGGGCGTTTTTTCGTATGCGGGTCCGCGCGGCGCGCATCCTTTGCCCCCCGGCGCGCGCGTCCTCGACCTGGGCGGCGCGCTGGCGTGCCCCGGCTTCGTGGATATTCAGGTGAACGGCCTGGGCGCGGACGCGCTCTTGACGGCGGACGCCGCCGGCGTGCGGCGGATCGCCCGGGAGCTGGCGAGGCGCGGAACGGCGGCTTTCCTGCCTACGCTCACCACGGCCTCCCGGGAGGAATTGATTCGCGCGGCCCGCGCGGTGAGCGAGGCGTGGGTCCTTCAAAAAGAAGAAGCCTCTGCCGAGGCCCGTATTCTGGGCGTTCACCTGGAGGGACCTTATCTGGAGCCGGAGATGCGGGGGGCGCATCCGCGGGAACATATCCGCGCGCCCTCGAAAGAAGAGGTCGAGACGATCGCCCGGGCCGCCGGGGGCTTTGGTGTGGGCGGCGCGCCGGGCCTGGCGGTGGTCACGCTCTCCCCGGGCGTGGCGGGCGCAGCGGACTTCGCCCGGTGGCTGGCGGAAAAAGGCGTCGTTCCCGCGATGGGGCATACCCGGGCTTCGGCCGTTTGCGTGGAGGCGTTCCTGGAGGCGGGCGGCGCATTCGCGGTTCATGCGTTCAATCGCTACGGCCATCCGGAGACGCCGGCCCACAGGGGCGCCTCGCCCATGGATTTCGTGCAGAACGACGCGAGGCTCTCCGCCGGTCTGATAGCGGACGGTGCGCACGTAGCGCAATGCCCGCTCGCCTCGTTCGTAAGCGCCAGGGGCTGGGAGCGCACGGTCCTCACCTCGGACCTGGTGGCCGACGGGGGTTTGAGGCCCCGGACCGGCGAGGTCGAGACGAGCGGCGAGATGCCGGGCGACGCGGTGATGCGCGAGGGCGTATTGACCGGCAGCCGTCTCGCGCTCTCGGGGATGCTCCCCAGGCTTAAGGATTGGTGCGGGTTCGACGCCGCCTGCGCTCTGGCGACGGCCACGCGAAACCCCGCGCGCGTCCTGGGCCTGGAATCCGCCCGGGGCCGTATCGCGCAGGGTCTGCCCGCGGATTTTTGCGTTCTCGATCCCGGTTCCCTGAAACTGATCGCCGCGATGGTGAACGGCAAATGGGCGTCTGATGCGCCGCCGATTGCAGGCGGATGAAGAATCGCCCATAATTCGCTTTCCTGTGAAGCTCGACGGTCGAGCCGAATCCGCCCCGGGCAGTCCACGATGCATGACGTCATATTTCACCATGCCATGATATTCGACGGTTTGGGCGACTCTCCGTATGAAGGCGCGCTCGCCGTTCGCGGAGGCGCCATCGCGGAGGTCGGCCCCGAAGTGAGCGGCTCCGCCCGTCGCGAGGTCGACGCGAGGGGAATGGCCTTAAGCCCCGGGTTCGTCGACATTCACGGTCATTCGGATTATTACCTCCTCATCAACCCCGAGGCGCACGCGAAGGTCCGCCAGGGGGTGACGACCGACGTGGGGGGCAACTGCGGCTACGCCGCCTCCCCGATCTGCGGGGCCGAGGCCGAGGAGCGCAGGAAATGGTATCGGGAGCAATTCGACCTGGATCTCCCGTTTCAGGGCGTAGGCGAACACCTCGATCACGTGGACGATGTGGGCGTATCGATCAACTACGCCCATCTGGCGGGGCACAACACGATTCGCGCGAGCGTGATGGGGGGCGAGGCGCGCCCGGCCCGCGCGGAGGAACTCGCCGCGATGGAGGAGATGCTCTCCGCGGGAATGGCGCAGGGGGCTTTCGGCCTGTCCACCGGATTGGTCTATGCGCCGGCCTGTTTCGCGGATAAAGAAGAACTCACCGCCCTGTGCCGGGTCTCGGCGCGCAAGGGGGGGCTCCTGGCCACCCATATGCGTAGCGAGGGAGACGCGCTTCTCGAGGCGATGGACGAGGTGATGGGGGCTGCCGCATCGGCGGGGTTGCCGCTTCAGATCAGTCACTTGAAGACGGCGGGCGAGCGCAACTGGGACAAGATTGATCAGGTCTTCGAGCGCATCGAGCGCGCCCGGGAGAGGGGAGAGGACGTGACCTGCGATCGCTATCCCTATACGGCCTCGAACACCCACCTGAGCGCGCTGTTGCCTGACTGGGCGCATGAAGGCGCTCTCGATGAGAAGATGGCGCGTCTCGCGAACGCAGAGACCAGGGCGAGGATACGGGGCGAAATCATGAGCGCGCACCCCGAAGCCTCCTATTGGGAGAACATTTTGATCAGCCGGGTGTTCACGGAGGGGAACCGGCCCTGCGAGGGTCTCACGCTCGCGGGTCTGGGCGAGACGCGGGGCAAAGCCCCCGCCGATGCGATGCTTGATTTGCTGGTCGAGGAGAGGCTGAACGTCGAGATTCTCATTTTCATGATGAGCGCGGAGAACATGCGCCGCATTCTGGGCAAGCCCTACGTCATGGTGGGTTCGGACGCGGGCGCGCTCACGCACGAACCGCCTCTGGGCGGAGGCAGGCCGCATCCGAGGAATTTCGGCACTTTCCCCTTCGTCCTGGGCGCGCTGGCGCGCGACGAGGGACTCTTCCCGATGGCCGAGGCGATCCGGAAGATGACCCACGCTCCCTGCGAGAGACTGGGCATAGCGGACCGGGGGCGTCTCGCGGCCGGGATGAAGGCCGACCTCGTTTTGTTCGACCCCGACGAGATACGCGATGAGTGCACCTATGAGCGGCCCATTGCCTACCCCTCGGGCGTGGAGATGGTTCTCGTGAACGGAGAGGTCGTCGTGGAGGGTGGAAGCCATACCGGGGCGCGCCCCGGCCGCGCGCTACGGAAACTTTTCCGTCGGGAGACGGCGAATGTTTGAAATAGCTGTATGGAAGACGGTGTTCGGCGCCGCGGGCGTGCTCGCCCTTGCGAGCATCCCCGTCGTTATATGGATGCGCCGTCGCGCCCTGCGGCGCGCCAGGGATTCGGCGCATGAATGGGGCGGCGTTTGGGAAGGCGGGTCCGAAGGCGGCACGCCTGCCGGCTGGGAGGACGTTTCCTCGCGCTTCATCGACGATTTCATTCCTGACGTCGACGAAGAGAGGCAGGAAGCGGCGCAGAGCGGAAGCGTCCGGGAGGCAGCCGCCAATCCCCCGGAATTTCTGGATGACGTGGAAGAAGGCGTGCGGGTCATCGAAGGGGGAAGTCGCGAGGTTCTTGAAGAGGATGAGGTCCTCCCCCCGGAAGCAGAAGGAGAGGCCCTTTCGGAAGATGACGAAGAGCCTGCGCTTCCCTCGGATAAAGAGTCCGCCCCGGGGCCGGAGGCTCCCTGGTGGGAGGGGTTGTCCGCTCCCCTGGATGCGGAACGCCCGCGCGGGGCGGATGAGTCGCCGGCCGCCGCCCTGGACGAGCCGCCCGGTTCACCGGCGCAAGTCGACCGCCAAATGCGGTTCGAGGATGTTCTTGCCGATGAGGAGATTCTCGACGCCGCCGAAGCGAACCCGGGCGTGAACGCCCCGCTGCGCATGCGGATTCCCGCCGTGAGCGAGGTCCGTGACGACGCGGTTTCCGGCGACGATGCGCCTGCTGCCGATGAAGAGGAGGAAGAAGCCCTCCGCCTCGCGTATGAGGACGGGGACGCGGCGGATGCGCCGGCGGAACCCGCGCATGAAGAGCGGGTGAACCGGGACGGTGAGGTTTCGGGAACAGCGGACGAATCGCCGCCGGAGCCTCTCGAAGCGCAGGAAGACGAGCCGCCGCCGTCTCAGCCCGAAGTTCTGCTTCTCGCGGAAGCTGAACCCGATGAGGTTTCTCCCGATCCACAAACCCTCGAGCCCGAGGAGGCGCCTTCGACCCCGGAGCCGGAAGAAGCTGCGGCGGCTGTTGGCGAGGAAGACGTCATTTCCCTCATTCAGCGCGAACGCGCCGAGGACGGCGTTCTTTCGCAAAGCGCCGCCTTGCAGGAAGAACCCGATATGGCGGAAGACGCCGAGGCGCTTGATTTTCCTGCGGACGACGATGCGGGACAAACCGATCCCGGTGCGGCGTTGCCGCCCGCCGCCTCGCATGAGGCTCCGGCGAACACGCCCTCCGAATTGATCCGCGAACTCGTGGCGGATATTTGTCCGGAAGATTTGCTCCTGGCGGAAAACATGGAGCATCAGCTTCCTGCCTGGACGCCGGGCGTGGTGAGCGCCGCCGGCATCGATCTCGATCAACGCGAGAGAAACCGACAGATGCCGCCTTCCGAGGAATATCTGCGTCTGGCCATTCTGGAGATGATTCTGGGGAGCAACCAGGATGCGACGGAACACCTCAAGGAATCCTTGCGGCGCGCGAGTCGGCTCGCGCCCGTGCTCAACGCGCTGGCCGTGGCTTCTTATCTGCGGGAAAAGGTGGAGCCTGCGATTTCCTATTCCCGCGAGGCGTTCCGCGAAGCGGGCCGGGATGTTCCGGTGCAGGCGGTGGTCTCCAGGAATATGGGGTATTTCTACCAGCGAAAGGGCGATGACCAGAAGGCGGCGGAATCCTACGAGAAGGCGCTCGTCTACCTCGGACCGCAGGGAGGGCTTGAACAACTGTCCATCTTGCGCATGCGTGTCGGTCGGTTGTTCCGCCGTCTGGGGGATAAGGAGAGAGCCAGAGAACATCTTTCCGAGGCGGCGCACCTGTTCCACCGGTTGGGAGACAGGCGCAACGAGGCGCGGGCGCACACCGCGCTGGCCTCCGTCTTGACGGAGACGGGCGAGTACGAGGCGGCGCAGGTGAGTCTGGAAGACGCTCTGAACCTCTGTCAGAAGATCGAGGACAAGGCGGGCGAAGCCCTGGTGTACTCTCAAATGGGGGTGAGCTTTGCGGCGCAGGAGCAATTCACGCGCGCGCTTCGGTATTACGAGAACGCCTTGAGTCTGAATCGCGGACTCGAGAACAGGAAAGGCGAGGCGGCGAACCTGAGCGGCATGGGGAACATTCACTATGCGCGGGGCGATTTGCCCGAAGCGCGCGAAGCATACGAGGCGGCCCTGGAGATCAACCGCGAACAGGGGAGCGTTCTCGCTCAGGGCGTAGCGCTCGGGAGTCTGGGCCGGGTGCATTTCGAGGGACGCGAACGGGAGGCTGCGCGCGAGTGTTTGACCGAGGCGCGCCGCATCTTTCAGGACCTCGGCGCAGCGGAAGCGCTTGAGGGCGTCATGGAGATGCTCCGGGCGCTGGAGGAGCGCGCCGATGCGTGATGGCGGTATTTACGGCGAGTTTTCGTCCAGCGCGAATTTTTCGAGCAGCCTGCCGTAGACGCGCGCGGCTTTTTTCAGCGAATCGACTCCGATGAATTCATCGGGCGTGTGGGCCTGTTCGATGTTTCCCGGGCCCAGCAGAAAGCAACTGCGGCTCCCGGTCTGGGCCGCGGCCATGCCAGCGTCCGAATAATAGCTCACCCCCGCGGGCTCAGGCTCTGCGCCCAGGATTTCTTTCAAAATCTCGAAAATGAGTCTCGCGCCGGCGCCCTCGGTGTCCGCCGTCACGGGCGGGCGGTCCGCAATGGTGGCGCGCAGGGAGAATTCGACCCCGCTCACCCGCCCGCAGGCCTCGGCGGCTTTCTCGTGAATGATATGCTGGACCTCCCCGGTCCGCAGTGGCGGGACGAAGCGTGAGTCTATCTGCATCACGCATCTCTCCGACACCACGTTGGTCTTGTGGCCTCCCTCGATGATGCTGGTGACCATGGTGCATCGCCCCAGCAGGGGGTCTTCGTAGGGCAGTTTCGCCACCGCTTCCTGGAGGGCCACTACGGCGCGGGATGCGGCGTGAATCGCGTCCGCGCCCATGTGGGGCGCCGCGGCGTGGGCGCTCTTTCCACGGAAGACGAGTTCGAACCACATGGCGCCTTTTTGCGCCGTCACCAGGGCGAGTTCGGTCGGCTCGCAGGAGATCACGATGTCCTCCGCGTCGATGTGTCCGCTCGCGATGGCCGCCTCCGTGCCGGTCATGGCGCCGCTTTCCTCATCCACCACCATGCAGCAGCGAACCGTTCCCCTCGCCTTTGCGCCGCCGTCGATTCGGCGCTTGAGGCTCTCCATCGCCGCGAGGCCGGCGGCGATGCCGCCCTTCATGTCGCAGCTTCCCCGGCCCCAGATTTTCCCCTCCTCCTCGGTCGCGTGAAACGGATCGCGCGACCAGCCTTCGCCCGCCGGCACGGTGTCCATGTGGTTGAGGAAGACGAGGGCGGGGCCGCCTCCCGAGCCCGTGATCTCCGCGGTCACGTTCTCGCGCCTCTCGGCGACGCGCTCGCGCGAAACCTCGAGCCCGATGCCCCGGAAAAACGCCTCCATCCGGTCCGCCATGGCGAACTCATCCCCCGTGGGGTTCTCGCTGGGAATCGCGATCAACTCCTTGGTAAGTGAGACGGCTTGCGCCTCGATGGCCGCATCCACGTTTTATCTCCTGATGGTTGAGAGTCGAGAGCGCATGATGCCGCATCTTGAGTCGTTTGTGTATGGGGTTGTTGAAAAAGTCTCTGAGAGGGTAAAGGCAACCCCCCCTACCCCCCCTTGACAGGGGGGCAAGAAAAA
>WTGD01000143.1 GCA_011523725.1 Nitrospinota bacterium | reverse complement strand
AAACTTTCGGGCGAGGCGGAATTCGCAGAGCGCGGCGAGGGCGTTTTGCGCTCGTTCGGAGATTACCTGGGTCGCGTGCCGGCCGCCTTCCACATGATGCTGGTGGCGCTGGACTTTCATCTCGATTCCCCGGTGGAGGTGGCGATTGTCGGCGAGAGAAACGCAGAAGATACACAAGCGGTTCTCAGGGCCGTTGATTCCCGTTTCATTCCCAACAAGGTTTTGGCTTTCAAGTCAGAAGCGTCAGATGAAGATGCAGACGCCGCAGTACCCCTGCTCGATGGGAAATCCATGGTAGATGGACAGGCCACTGTATTCTTATGTGAAAATTTCACATGCAAGGAGCCGCTTACGGACTTGGAGAAGATCGAAAAAGCGCTCGAGAGGGATTGAGTCGTTTATTTCGCCCGCACGATGAATGCCCCGTACCCATTGTGCTGCAGCCTTTGCGCCAATCGCTTTGCTTTGCTTTCGCTGACTAATCCTTTGATCTGCACGTGGTAGTGTTCGTAGTTCCCGTGCCAGCCTGGTCGGATCTCAGAGATCGTGCCGTTGCGGTGAAAGTAATCGGCGAATTCTTGCGCCTTTGGTTTTTCCATAAAACCGCCCACCAGGATCATCCATTTCGGGTTTGGCTCTCGGGGAATGTAGAGGGGTTCGACGGCAACCTCGGTGGTGCCTCTGCGCAGCATGCCGATTCTTCGGGCCGCCTCCCGGGATAGGTCGATAACCCGGTTTATGAAAAAGGGACCCCGATCGTTGATTCTCACTTGTACTTCCCGCCCGTCGTCACTTCTGCGCACCCGTACTACGGAACCAAATGGGAGGGTGCGGTGCGCGGCGGTGAGCGCGTGCATATCGTAAGTTTCGCCGTTCGCCGTTTTGCGTCCGTGGTAAGGATTTCCATACCAGGAGGCGATGCCGTGTAAATCGTCCCCCTGAATGTCGTAACTCCTCGGCGTCGGCAGAAAGCCACATCCACTCAGAAGAATAGAAAAAGCGAGACAAATGCCAAGACCCCGAAAGGGGACTACATGGGAGGGATTGATTTTTGAATTCCTCGGGATATGTCCGGGGCGGATTTCGTTGAAGACGATTCAATTATATCAGATTCACCTGGCGCTGCCAGATGGCTATGAAATTCAAGTGGTTGCCACGGTCTCTTTCTAGTTCCGATACTTGGCGAACGTCTCGCCAATGCTCGCGCCTTTTTCCAGTTCCGCAGTAATTTTTTCTTCGATTTCCGCTAGTTCATCCATCTTGTCGATGACTTCCCCGAGTCTTTCCCTGGGGATGACGACTACGCCGTTGACGTCGCCGAGAATGACGTCTCCCTGCCTTACTGTGACGCCCCCGCAATTGATCGGCTCTCCCACAGCAATGGGGACCGTATATCCGCCACTGCCGTGAACCGATACCCCTCTGGCGAACACGGGAAACCCCATCTGGCGGTGTTCTTCGATGTCCCTTGCCCTGCCGTCGAGAACGACTCCGCCGAGGTTCATCACCTTCGCCCGTGTGGTCATCATCCCGCCCCAGTTGGCCGTTGTCACCCCGGGCGGGATGCTGATGACGACGATGCTCCTCTCGGGCGCCGCGTCGATGTGGTGCACTTCGCGTTTGGGCAGAGGTCCGCCGCCGGCCGGAACCATTCGAACGGTGTGGGCTTCTCCTACCATCCGGTAGTCCGAATCGGGAGATAACAGGATGATGTCGGGCATGTGGCCCCTGATTTTCAGTTTGTCAAAGGCGTCAGCCGCCTGACAGGTGGAATAGCTCCCCAGACGATTCAACAATTCGTTGCTCATGAAATTCTCCGTAATCCATCGCCGCAAAAGACGTCGGCGTCTTGTAGCAAATTGTGTGGTCGAATTCTCACTGAAAGCCTGCGATTTATACACGAAATTCCGAAAATCGCACACCATCCGGATCGAGTTCCTCCAGGGCGCTCAGTTCTTCGGCGCTTGGCGCGGGAGTTTGTGTAACGACGCTCGGGCGCGCCAGATCAAATCCGGTATTCTCGATTACGTCATCCATCGAGTGACCAAGATGAACGCTGGCGACCTCAAGCCCGGTGGATTTTTTCTCGAACAGGGCGATGGGCGTCACGACGTGGCTCAGATTGCCCGATTGCGTCGAGAAATCAACACGGGGCACGAGAAATCGTCTGTCGTGCACCGTTCGCCATATCACGGTTCGTTTCACCTGGGGCATGATAACGGCGCCTCCCCCTCCGCCGGGGAGTCTCACCTTCGGATGGAACGGGTCGCCGATGTAGCTCAAGTTGGCCCGCCCTTGCTTGTCGAGTTGAGCGGCGCCTAAAAAAGCCAGGTCCACCCCGCCGCGCGCAAAAAGATCGTACATGTCCGGGTTGTAGAACATGGAAGCTGCGCCGTGGCAAAGCTCGGGATCGGCCGTGCTGTTCGGCATGAAGCGCGGTTCGGGGTCCACCGAACCCGCGACCTCTACGAGCGAGCAGTTGGGGGCATGTCGTTTCTTGGCCAAAAAGATCGCGACCATGGGAAGCGGGGAGTTGACCCCGTGGAACACTTTCTCACCGTCTTCGATGAGGCGCGAGAGTGTGACAGCCATCTGGTTGCCGGCGCGAATCACGTGCTCTGGCAGCGAGGCCAGTCGGTTGCCCATGATTATTTTGTTACCGCGTCTTGTTTGTGAGTGATGTCAGTGCTCGAAAGATATTTCCGAAGCCCGCCCTTTTCTCGGGTCAGGGTCAGATAGCGGGCCATTTCATCCTTATCGACCCCGTAATATGGGTGGCAACTGCAAGGAGACGCTCCGCCCGGTGTTTCCACGACAGCTTTGACGAGAAAGCCTGGAATGGTGGTTCTCTCCGGTTCCGCTGCGATCTCCTCCGGGGCTACGATTTTCTCGGCTGTGAGAATGACCCCCTTTTGCGCTGCGCGCGTCATTTCCACGTCGAATTGCTGGTTGCCCAGGATTTGTGCGTTTCCCTGTGGATCTGATTTCTGTACGTGAATCAATGCCCAGTCCGGCTTGAGGGCGGGAATCGCATAGAGTTCTTCTTTCGTGTAGGGGTCTTCAATTGTGAAGATACCGCTTTGCTCCGGTATGTCGCTCCCATCGAATCCGCGAATTGGCTGGAAGGGAACGCCGTAGGCTGCGGCCCGCAGCCCAGCAAGAACGCTGGCTCAGGCGTGTTCTGTAAGGCCGGTCAATCCTTTCTCTATTGATTTTCGATAGTGAGGCGCCAATCCGAATTCCGCCTCGAACGTAACGATGCCGCTGATAATTCTCTTCACGGCGCCCGCGGCGCAAAGAAGGTCCGCGTCGTAGCCGGGAGACGGTTTGATGAGCGTGAGGTCCCGAAGGCCCGCGCGCGCAATTTCACGGATGAGGGCGGCGGGCGTTCTGTGCAAAAGAGTACCGCCGGGACTAATCGCGTCTCCTTTTTCAATGAGAGAAACGGCTTCTCGTAAGGAAACTTGTTTGCTCATAAACAGTATCCACCCATTCAGTTGGAGCGCATAAAGCGGAGAAAAAAATTGTTCAACATAGTTTAGCAAAAGTAGATGTTTTGTGCTTGTGCTCATGCGCCTTTATAACGGGGGAAGGGAGGATTTTAGCGTATTCGTTGACCGGTAGCGTCGAGGTGGCGTAAATATCGGTGAGATGAGATTTTTCTCATACGCAAAAATACATTCTGACGAATCGATCGAAGGAGCATGGAATGCCACGAATTTCCTTGTTAGAACCCGAGCAGGCGGAAGCATCCGCGAAACGCATCATGGAAAACCTGCAAAAGCAGTTCGGCGTCGTGATTCCGCCCGTGAAGGCACTGGCCCACAAACCGGATTTTTTGCGCTCATTGCTGAGCCTGACCACGGTGGCCGATGGCCCGGGAGAGATCGACGTTGGCTTCAAGGAAATCTTGAACATTCGCGCATCGGTTTTGAACGGGTGTCATTTCTGCGCCAACATGCATTCCAACATGGCGCGCATGCACAAGGTGGGGGATGAGAAGACGAAAGCCGCGCAAGAAGGTTCTTCGAGTGATGTCTTCGATGAAAAGGAAAAAGCGGCGCTTCGCCTTTGTGAGGAAAGCACGCAGGAGGTGAGCGTTTCGGACGAGACTTTCGAAGCGCTGAAGGCGCACTACTCAGAAGCGCAGATAGTGGAGTTGCTCGGCGCCATCGCGCTCATTAACACCTGGAATCGGCTCATCGTGGGAATGGGTTTTTAATTCAAGGACCTGTTTCTTCCCAGCCTTGTGGTTAGGAATAGTCGCTTCAGAGACTAAGCGCGGCCCTGCTGACGGTGAGTTCGGTTTCTCCTAAAAGTTCCGATGTCGTGAGTTTTCCGCTCATCACGTCGATGAGTTCTTTTTCAAGCAGATCCCTCGCCTCATCGATGCGCATCGTCCCTTCCATGACGCCGCTGATGTCCACGTCGATGTTCTCGGCCATCGTCCGGGCGGTTCGGGGATTTCCCGTCACCTTGATGGTGGGAGAGATGGGGTGCCCGATGGGGTTGCCGATTCCGGTCGAGAAAACGATCGCCTGCGCTCCGCTGGCCGCCAGGGAGGATATGTTCTCTACGCCCGCGCAGGGCGCATCGGCGAAAATGGTGCCTTTCTTCGAGGGGCGTTCCCCCACGCCGACGACCTCGACGATGGGATGGCTCCCTGCTTTCTTGATGGCTCCCAAGCTTTTCTCCTCGATGGACGACAGACCTCCCCGGATGTTATCCGGCGCCGGATTCGAGCCGATGAAGTCGACGCCGATGCTTTCGGCGTAATCGACGGCGCGCCTTGCGGAATCGATGATTCTCCGCGCCGTTTTCCTGTCCGCGGCCCGGCGGGCGAGAAGATGCTCAGCCCCGACGATTTCCAGCGTTTCGGAAAAGATAACCGAACCCCCCGCTTCCACGACTCTATCGGCGACCATGCCCGTCACCGGGTTCGAAATGACGCCGCTGGTCGTATCCGAGCCTCCGCATTCGGTCCCGATGGTGAGTTCACCCAACTCACAGCGAACGCGCTTGGCGGATGCGAGGTGGGCGGAAAGTTTCGTGGCGAGTTCCACGACATGTGAAGTGGTGCTGAGTGTGCCTCCGATTTCCTGGATGTTCACGGCTTCTATGGGCATCCAGGGAGACGTTCTCCCTGCTACTTCCGCAATGGCGTTGGCGCTCTTGGGTTCGAGGCTCACGATGATTGCGGCCCCAACGTTCGGATGAGCGGCGGTGTGTCCCATGACCCGCCAATGTTGCGCCTCATCTTCACCCATCAGGGCGCGTCCGAACGAGGTGTTGACTGGTGTGGCGTCTCGCACCAGCCCGCCGATTCTGCGGACGATGGGGTTGGAATTATCCATTCCGCTGACGATGGCGAGGTGATTCCGCCCGCCCGGAGGACCTTCAGGTCTCCTGTAGCCCCAGAAAGTGGGCGTGGCTTTTTTCCGGGCCATGCCTAGCCTCTGGTGCTCTTGATGTTATGGACGTGAACGTGACTGCCGACGGGTATCTCTTTTGTGGCGGTGCCGATGACCTCGCCGTATTTCAGCACTTTCGCGTTCGAGCGGATCTTGCGCAGCGCGATTTTATGGCCGAAAGGAATCGCTTCCGTCGCGGTAATCGTCGAAGTTTCCTCGTTGCCTTCGATTTCCAAATTCTGCTCGGGTGCGATGTCCTCCAGCACGGTGGCCACATTGTCTTTCGGGTGCATCATCAGTGCCCGGCTCATCGGGTGCTCTCCTTGGCGAGTCTAGTCGTCGCTTCCGACATTCCCGGGCAGCCTCAAGCGGAGTCTCTCGACGGGACGGCCGTTTTTCAGGTGTTCCTCGATGAGTTCCGGTACGTCCTCCACCTTTACGCCCGTGTACCAGACGCCCTCCGGATAGACGACAAGGGTGGGGCCCATCGTGCACGGGCCGAGGCAAGTTGCGCCCGCCATTGCCGTATCCGCAGCGAGTTCGTCATTCGAGCCAATCGCCTCCGTGATCGCTTGCGCCACTTCGATGCTGCCCTTGCTCTGACAACAGCCCATTGGATGAGTCGGCGGGCGTTGATTGATGCATACGAAAACGTGTCTTTTGATGTGTTCCACGGTTATCCTCTTTTAAAGTGATGGGTGATCTCTGGTGGAATTTTCCCGAGCGAGGTTTCAAAGTCTATCGGCTTCTACTCTGAATGACTTTGCCAGAAGAGGATGATACGCTCCGTTCACTAGAAGTCAAGGGATTCGCCGCTTTCGTGATCGGGGCTGACGGATTGGTCGTCTTGGCCTGGAGTGAGCCTGTTTCGATAATGTTCAAGAAATTTCCAAGCGATATTCACAAAGCATTTTCTGAGGATATCAAACCTCTCGTCTACAGGATGAGAGGCGGCCCCACCTGTCTTTTTCTCCCGGATCCCGCGGCTCCCGCCGTGAGCGTGCAAGCATGGTTTCGCGTCGGAAGTCTTACAGAAACAGCCCCGTTGGAGGGCATCTCCCATTTTTTGGAGCACATGATATTCAAGGGTTCGGAAAATCTGGAAGTAGGAGAACTTGCCTCTATGGCCGAGTCTTCCGGCGGGGACATCAACGCCTACACGACGAACGAATCCACTCATTACGATCTGATATCGATGCCGGATGAATTCGAAGGGTGCCTCGAAGCACTACTCAATGCCCTTTGGTGGCCGCGATTCGGCGAAGACGAGGTCCGCCAGGAGAGACAGGTTATTCTCTCTGAATTCAATCGTACCTATGAACAACCGGACCAGTTGCTTCAGTATCACCTCTACCGAGAGGCCTACGGACCTCGGCATCCATACGGCCGCGCCATTCTGGGTACGCGGCAGACGCTCAAGAGCATTGACGCGGCAGGGTTGAAGAAATATCACAAGCAATTCTATACACCCTCATCCGCCGTCCTGGTGTTTGCCGGAGCTTTCGACGTCCCTCGAGTAAAATCCATTCTGAGAAAAAGGCGAAAACGTTTTCTCACCAAATGGCCGAAACCCGGGCGTAGAAAGATGCCGAAAGTTCCCCTGCCGACTCCCCTGAAAGCAGGTCCGCGCATCGTTGTGCGGCGCGGCCGTTCGGGAACGGCGCATGTGGAACTCGCTTTTGAAATCCCCCCTCTGACACACCGGGACGCTCCTGTGCTTGAGGTGCTCGGTATCGTTCTTGGAGCGGGAGAGAGCTCCCGCCTGTATGAACATCTTTGCATGGACACGTCGGTGATGTTCGATGTTTCTGCCGATGTCTATCTCTCCGGCGGGCCGGGGCTGTTTTTCCTGGGTGGATACGCAATGCCTGAAAACGTCGAGCAAGCCATCGAGCAAATCCTTCACGTGGCGAAACAAGTCATCGAGGACAGGCCGCTCACTTCGGATGAGTTGGACAAAGTGCGCATGAATTATCTGACGGGTCTGGAATTCAGGCGAGAGGGAATGACGGGCCGCGCCCGTGTGGCGGGCTATTCCGAGTTGATTACCGGAGATCCGAATTATCATCTCAATTACATGAGAATGCTTTTGGAGGTGGATGCGAATGACGTCTCGGATGTGGCGAGGCGCTATCTTTCACCATCGCGATTGACGGCAGGCGTATTCTTGCCCAAGGGAGAAGCGCCGCGAGTCGGCGTGCGAAGGATTCGAAATGCGATATGGAGCGGATTCGAAAATCATCTTGAGCGAAAACGAAATGACGCGAATCGAAACCGGGGCGTAGCGGAAAAATCAGCCGCCTCTCGTCGCACCCGCTCCGTTTCTCCCCAAAGAAGCTACCTCAAAAATACAAGGCGCTCCGAAGCCAAGAACACACCGATAGAAACAAAGCTTCCGGGTGGCGGGCGGTTGGTGATGCTCCCGGATAGTGGCCCGCCGGTTTTCTCCATGCGGGCCGTATTCCTGGGAGGGCAAAGAAATGAATCCGCCCGCCAGGCCGGGCTCCATGCCCTGATGATGTCCGCCGCTCCCATGGCGACCGAGAGATGTCCATCGTTCATCCATACCAAAGAGGTGGAGGGATTGGGGGCGAGTATCGATGGGTTTTCAGGACGAAATACTTTTGGGCTGACGGCTTCCGGCCTCAGCGCGGTGATTCCCGAAGTAATAGAAAGATTCGTGGAACTCTTGTCTGCGCCTGCTTTCGATAAGGATGATATTGAATTCGCTCGCGCGGAGCTTAATGCGGAGCGCGACAGCGAACTCGACGACTTGGGGCAATGGTGCCGGTTCAAGGGATATCAACTCTTGTATGGAAAACACCCATTGGGCCGTCATCCACTTGGAACGACCAGGACGATGGCAGCTTTTAATCAGAGGGTGTTGAGGCGAGAATGGCGCAAAAGGACATCGCCTGCGAATTTGGTTATCGCTGCAGCAGGCAATTTCGATGTTTCGTATCTGGAAGAACATCTCCCTAAAATGCTAAAGCCCTGGGCCGCAAGCGCTCCTACTGAAACGCCTGCCCTCCAGCCCGCAGCGCCCAGAAGCCTCTCGAGAAAGCGTTTTCGCTCATACAAGATTGATGGGGCCTCGCAAAGCCATATTCATATGTCGTTTTTGGGAACGACCTTTCATGATCCGGCCAGACATGCGCTTGCCATTATCTCAGCGGCCCTGGGGAGTCAGGCCGGAGGACTCTTTATGGAACTGAGGGAAAAGCGCGGTCTTGCTTACGATGTAAGCGTTTCCTCTTACGAATCTCTGGACCCGGGCCCCATCTCGATTTATGCGGCTACTTCCGCGGGCACGGAAAAACTAGCCATCGACCTGATGCGGCAAGGAATCGCCCGCGTAAGCGAAGGACTCGATGATGAGGAATTTCAGCGGGCCAAGTCTTATCTCATTGGAGGGTTGTCTCGCGCGCACCAGCGGGCTTTTGCGAGAGCGGCCGACCTGGCGGGTAGATTCGTCCATGGTCTGGGATGGGAGACGCTGGAAGAAACAAAACGGCAGATTGAACGGGTGGACACGAACGCCGTGAGGGAAGCCGCGCACTATTTTATGAAATCGAGCAAAGAGTGTCTGGTGATCGTGTCGGGCAATACTTTGAAATAGCCGACTCTCTAAAGGAATTTCTTTCGGGTTTTCACTTCACGTAATTTCCCTGGCTGTTTACCGGGCATGATCGGGCCTCAGGTTTTCCTCCACCGCATCAGGAGTTCTGGATGGAAACCGATCATCCATACGGGGCGTTTCGGTGGGACGGGGAGCAGGGTTTCTATTGCTTTTACCTTCCGTTGTTTGTGTTTCTCCGGTGTCTTTTCGTCCGTATGCGTGGTCTCGCTGATATTTTCCGATGGTGATCAGGGTGTTCGTGACGGCTCGCTGGGTCTTGATGTATGCGGCTCGAACGGTGGATTTCGCTTTTTCCCAAATGTCTTTGGACGAAAAGTTGCCTCCGGCACAACCTCCAGCCAGCAAACTCAGCAACAGGAAGGATAAAAGAAGAAATTTTGTTTCAGAGAAGAAATTAGTTTGCGATTTGTTCGATTTCTTGTGTCTCATCTTGCTTGTCCATGCTCGATAGGCGGTAGGCTGCCTCGTCCACAAGAGGCAAAAGGCTTTCGGGGTCTATGCCGCTCACGGCGATGCCGTCGAACCGGCGGCACAGATTGGCGAGACGGATATCGTCCGTCTGATCCATTTTGTTGAAAACCCGAATGAGAGGCGTGTTTTTCAATCCAATTTCATCCAGGATTTTCTCCACGGCAAAAAGGTTGTCCTCACAATGAGGAGATGAGGCGTCAATCACGTGAAGGAGAAGGTCCGCTTCGCTCAGTTCCTCCAATGTCGAGCGGAACGCTCCTATCAACTCCTGAGGGAGGTCGTGAATGAAACCGACGGTATCCGTGATGATGACTTCCTGCTCGCGCGGAAGCCTGAGTCTTCGGCTTGATGTGTCCAATGTGGCGAAAAGGCGATCTTCGGCTGTGATATCGCTATTCGTTAAAGCGTTCAGCAGGGTGGATTTTCCCGCATTGGTGTATCCCACGAGAGAGAGAATCGGCACCTGGCGACGCTGTCGAAGCTGCCTGCCCTGAGAGCGTTTTTTTTGTAAATTTTTGAGTTCTTTTTCCACTCTGCGAATGCGCTCGAATGCGCGGCGGCGGTGAATTTCCAGTTTCGTTTCGCCCGGACCCCTGCCACCGATGCCGCCGGTAAGCCTGCTCAAAGCCGTGTGTTGAGAGGAGATGCGTGGCAGCGTATATCGCAGTAACGCTAACTCTACTTGAAGTTTTCCGACGCGGCTCTTCGCCCTTTGTGCGAAAATGTCGAGGATGATTTGCGTCCGGTCGAGGATTTTCAGATCGGTGAATTCGGATAAACTCTTGATTTGCGAGGGCGTCAGCTCCTTCGAGAAGAACAGGGCTTCGGCTCCCACCTGCATCGAGTTCATGAGAACCTCCGCCAGCCGGCCCTTGCCGATGACGAAGCGAGGGTCCGGTTTCTTGCGGCGCTGCAGAATTTCTCCGCAGGGGATGAAACCGGCCTCGCGCGTGAGGAGGGACAATTCCTCAAACTCGGTCTCGGGCGAACGGCTTGCGTTCTGTCCGGTATCGAGATGCACGAGCAAGGCGCGCTCTCCCTCTTCGAGTTGAATGGATGATTTTTGCAAGCGGGCGAACTCGTTCTCCAGAGAATTGATGAGCGCTTCGATGTCGACTCGGTTCGATTCGAGATTGGGGAACGACTGGATTTCCCAGGGAGTACGATTCTCCGCAAAGGTCGAGTGGCCGTTGGCTTGCCGACTTTCATCGGGAGGCTGGGGTGTGATGTGCGCGAAATGGAAACGGCCCACAGTTCCGTCATCTACGACTTCGATGACTCCCATGGCGTCGAGGCGCAAGAGGGCCATGTCCGTCAGATCTTCCTGAGATAACGGGGATGTGCTCAAATGGGTGTGCACGCACCGAAGACCTCTTAGTCTGGCCATTCCAGCGCGTGCGCGGCCTAGTTCCGGTATTTCGATTCCCCGCGCATCGCCGATAATCACGTAGCGCACTACGCCGAGTCGATCGATGAGCAGCCCGATCTGACGCGATATCTCATGAGACAGCAATGCCAGTTCGCGACCAAGCTCTAAATGAATGAATTGACTGGGTGGAATTTTGCGGCGGTAAAGCCTTTCCAAAACTTTCATTTGCTTAGGCTTCAGCCCGGTGAGGCGACCATGAAGTCTAGCGATGGTAGGACACTCCCCAAATCAAGCGAGCACAATATGACGATGTTGAGCCAACGATTATCTGCATAGCGCAAACAACAATCTACCACCAAGATATGCTAAGTTTGCCCGTAACACAAGATGATTGACACTCCCCATGGTGTTCAATAGACTCTACGCCTTTTGGACACCGGGTTTGCTGCTTGGGATTTGGGGATCAGCCATGGTGAACGAGCGTGATCCAAGACTTCTTCGCGTAGAAGACATGGTGCGTCGGCTTTTGAGGCATAAGGCCGACGCCAATCTGTCCAATGCGCTGGAAAAAATGCACGCGGCTGAAGTGGCGCAGATTTTTCAACACTTTCTGCCCGAAGAACGTCAAGAAGCGTTTTCCCTCGTCCGAAACCGTGAGCACCGCGCCTCCATTCTGACGGAATCGGATTCCCACATCGTACGTGAACTCCTGGAACCGGTGCCAGATAAGGACGTCGTCCCACTGATCAAAGAATTGGACAGCGACGACGCGAGATATATTCTCGAAACCCTTCCCGAAGAGCGTTCCCAGGAAATCGTTGCGCTTCTCGATGCGCCTGAAACAGAGGCGATACAAGACATGATGGCGTATTTGCCTGAAACCGCAGGCGCTATCATGACGGATTCTTATGTGGCTCTTCCTGAGGAACTCACGGTTGATGAGGCCATCTCCCAGGTGCGAAAAGCCAGCGAGGTGGACTACATTTTCTATGTCTATGTTATCGATTCGAACGGTTGCCTGCGGGGGGTGATCAGTCTGCGGCAACTCTTGCTGGCGGACCCGTCCAAAACCTTGTCCGAAGTCATGATTACCAACGTCTGGAGTGAGAACATACATGCCGACCAGGAGCACGTTGCGCGCGTCGTCTCGCGCTACAACATTTTGGCCATCCCCGTAGTGGATGACGACAACGTACTGGTCGGGATCATCACGGTGGATGACGTGCTCGATGTCATCAGAGAGGAAGCGACCGAGGATATCCTGAAGATGGCGGGAACGCACTCCTATCAGGACGAGGTGACGTCGCTTTCCGCCAGGCGTCTTGCATGGATTCGCTTGCCATGGCTGTTTTTCAGTTGGCTGGGCGGTATTCTCGCCGCCCAGTTGATCCATCAGTATTCGGATCAATTGAGCAAGATTGTGGCGCTCGCCGCGTTCATGCCGGTGATCATCGGTATGGCGGGCAACGTGGGTACCCAAAGCGCCACGATCGTAGTGCGTGGTTTGGCGACAGGGCGCATCGATCCCAAATCGTGGCTTCGTGTTATCTCGAAAGAGGTAACCGTCGGAACGCTTCTGGGCATTTGCTATGGCTTGCTGTTGGGGTTGTTGGCGACGTATCAGTTCGCCTCCGTCGCGTGGCTGGGTTTCGTCGTGGGTCTTGCGATTTGCGTCGTGATGATGTTCTCTGCGCTTCTCGCGTCGGTTTTGCCGCTCGTGCTCCATCGGTTTCGCGTGGACCCCGCCGTGGCGACAGGGCCGTTTGTGACGACCGGGGTCGATGTCTTGGGGCTTCTAATATATTTCAACATTGCCCGCTTTTTTCTGTTCATATAACCGCTCATAGGTTAATCCGGCTTGGCTCTTTCCATCGATTTCCGTGTAAGGTATGCCGAAACCGACCAGATGGGCGTGGTGCACCACGCGGTCTATTATGTATGGTTCGAACAGCTTAGAACGGAGTATTTTCGTAAAATCGGATTTCCCTACGGGCAACTCGAAGAGCAAGGCGTTTTCTTTCCCGTAGTAGAGAGCCGTTGCGAGTACAAAGAAGGCGCGCGATATGACGGTGAAGTGAAGGTTACTGGCTGGTTCAGGAAACCCAGGGGTGTCCGTGTCCGGATCGATTATCTGGTGGAACAGAAGGGGCGCGTTCTTGTGAAGGGCTATACGCTTCATGCGAGAGCCGATGCGAACGGAAAACCGAGGCGAATCCCGGCGGAAATTCTCGAAAAGATAATGGAGGAGGCGGCGCCCATCACGGAGGGGCCGCATCTAAACTAGCGCAATCCTTCTGCAGCGGGCATAACGCTTGACTTGAGATTTGGGGATAAATTCCGAAAAATTCCGAAAATTGAGGAAATTCATGCTCGGCGAATACAGTCCATCAAGGTATGAGCAAAAGTGGCAAAATCTCTGGGCGGAGGAGAAGATATTCGAAACCTCCGATCATCCCGGAGATAAGCCCACCTACTATTCCCTGATGATGTTTCCCTACCCATCAGGCGATCTGCACA
>WTGD01000268.1 GCA_011523725.1 Nitrospinota bacterium | reverse complement strand
TGATCGGCCCCAACGGATCGGGCAAGAGCACCACCATCAACCTGATCTGCGGCGTGTATGAGGAAACGGCCGGCACGGTTCGATTCCGCGAGGAGCTGATGAACGGCAAGCCGCCGCACCAGCGCCTGCGGGCGGGAATCGCCCGGACGTTCCAGAACATCCGCCTGTTTCCGAACCTCACTGTCTGGCAGAACTTGTGGGTGGCGCGGAACTCGCCTGAGGATCTCGCCGCGCAGGGTTTTCTCTCACGCTGGTTCGGCGCGACTCGCAGGACGCGGCGGGAGATCGCCGAGTTGCTCGAGTTCGCCGATTTGGAGCACAAGGGCGACGAGCTCGCCTCGAACCTCGCATTCGGGGAACAGCGGCGGCTGGAGTTCGCCCGCGCCGCTGCGGCCCGTCCGAAGTTGTTGCTGCTGGACGAACCCGCAGCCGGCATGAACCGCCAGGAGATCCACGACTTGAGCCGGCGCATTCGCCGCATGCGAGACTCCGGAGTAACGATTCTGCTCGTCGAGCACGTGATGGAACTCGTGATGGGCGTGGCCGAGCGAATCGCCGTTCTCAATTTCGGGCAGAAGATCGCATCCGGGACTCCAGGCGACGTGCAGCGCAACAGGGCCGTGCAGGAGGCTTACCTGGGGACGGCCGAGTCCGATTCCCCTCCTGTCGACACGGGTGAGTGAGGACATGCTGAGCGTTCGGGATATCGTCACCTCATACGGGAAGGTTCAGGTGCTGCGAGGCGTCAGCCTGGATGCGGCCGAGGGCGAAATCACGTGTCTGCTCGGCCCGAACGGCGCAGGCAAAACCACGACCATGTTCACCATCGCGGGCATCCTCTCCCCCAGGTCCGGCTCCGTCGCTCTGGACGGCGAAGACATAACGCGCCTTTCCGCCGGCAGGGTGGTCTCCAGGGGCCTCGCCCTGGTGCCCGAGAACCGTCTGGTCTTTCCGCGCATGAGCGTCGAGGAGAATCTCCATGCCGGCGCCTATTCCCGGCGGGCTTCCGCGGAGGAGGTCGCGGCCGACATCGCGACCATGTACCGGCGTTTTCCTCGCCTGGAGGAACGCAAGGGCCAGCTTGCCGGCACCCTGTCGGGAGGCGAGCAGCAGATGCTGGCCATCGCCAGGGGTCTGATGGCCCGCCCCAAGATTCTGCTCATGGACGAACCCTCCGTCGGGCTGGCGCCGTTGATCGTCAGGGAGATATTCAACATCATCCGCGAGTTGAACGCGGAAGGCGTCACGATTTTTCTCGTCGAGCAAAACGCCCACATGGCGCTGAACGTGGCCCACAAGTTCTACCTCATCGAAAACGGAGAAATCACGTTCTCGGGTTCGCCCGGCGAACTCGAAGAGGACGAGGTGATTCACCGGGCCTACCTCGGGTCGCAGAAGGAGTAATGGGTTCTCGAGTCGTGGGAGCGCGTCTTGATCGATTTCGTCCAGAACACCGTTGACGGCATCATGTTCGGTTCGTCCTACGCGTTGCTGGCGATTGGCTTCACGATTGTCTTCGGCGTGATGCGCCGGCTCAATCTGGCATTCGGCGCCACCATCATGCTCGGCGCGTACGCCGGCACGTGGCTGCACGTGCATCACGAGGTCAACCTGGTGGTCGTCGCCCTGACGACGCTGGTGTGCACCGTCCTCGCCGGCATTTATGTCGAGCGCCTGTGCTTCCATGCCGTCCGCCGCGATGCCGCGCTCGCGTCCATGGTGTCGAGCTTCGTGATCTGGATGCAGTTGGAAGAAGTCGCGATTCACCTGCTGCCGGAACGCACCTATGCCTTTCCCTCCCTGTTCATCGCCGGCTCCTTCGAGCTCGGTCCCCTCCTGTTCCGTGGAGAGCAGACCACGATGCTGGTGCTGGCGGCGGTCATGGTAGGGGCCCTGCACCTCCTGCTGCAGCGCACCCGGTACGGGCTGGCGCTGCGGGCAATCTGCGAGAACCCGCGGGCCGCCGACTACATGGGCATCGATACGCCACGGGTCATGCTGTGCGCCTTCGCACTGGTGTCTCTGGTAGGCGGGGTCGCGGGCTACACCATCCTGGCCACGGATGAGCAAATCACGCCCTTCTTCGGCCTGTGGGCCACCTTCAAAGGCCTCATCGCGATGATGCTCGGCGGCATGGGTTCTCTGCCGGGAGCGATCCTGGGCGGCCTCGTGCTCGGCGTGGTCGAAGCCCATGCCCTGTGGTACCTGGGCAACGAGTACAAGGATCTGAGCGCCTATGTGCTGCTGTTCGCGATGCTGGTATTGCGGCCCGGCGGCTTCATGGGCCAGCGCATTCTCGGTCGCGAGGAGCTCGCCTTCCGGCGGGTCTGAGCGATGGACGACTACGTCATCACGGTGCTGTCGAACATCGGCATGATCTCGTTCATCG